>NZ_RZSV01000002.1:55959-103476 GCF_004023205.1 Mesorhizobium sp. M1A.F.Ca.IN.020.03.2.1
CGATGACGAGGACGACGATTTCGACGGCAAGCTCAATCGCATGATCATGGTTGTCGATGATGCCGGCCGCTGCATAGGCTGCGGAGCCTGCGGCCGCGTCTGCCCCAAGAACTGCCAGACGCATGTTGCGGCCGACGAGCTCGCAACATGATCTGGCGAAAACCAGGAGAACGGCGTTGCACTTCATCTTTTTGTCGGCTCGTGGGGCTGGTCCTGTGCAGCAATGCGTCGATGGTTTACTTCGCTTTGGATTCGATCCGTGTGGCAGTCGTCACGACGCTGGCCTGTTCGCTGCTGCTTCAGGCCTGCTATTTCGGCTGCGTGCTCTTTTTCGCGGACGTCGATGATCTGTAGAACTGTTCATTCGCTCCGCAGAGGGCCGGCGAATCCAATCTCTTCCTAAGCCCGTTGGCCGTAATCGAAAGACACGGGGCCGGCGAGTTCGTGCTCAGCTGCCACTGTGCTAGCAAGGGAACGGAATCCAATCCCGGAGCAGATGGCCAGAGTTGAGCGAAGACTGCGGTCGGAGCTCCTGCGCTTCCGGGTCTCCAAGGGGACGACTTTGCGAACCGAAGGGACTTTGAACCGTTGACGTGGCCAGCGTGCGGTAGGTTGGGCCAGCGACAGGGATCCCGGCCGGCCGGGAAGCACCGCCCTCTCAATGTGCGTTGACTTCGCTTCCTTTGGCGAAATGTGGGTAACGGCGAGGGCCGCACTCTTCCCGGGCCGTCGACATTCCCGCCCTTTTGGTGCGTGCGCCGTTAGGCGCGACAATTCGGTGCCCGCGTGTAACTGCGCGCATTCGCCGAAGCTTAGACGTGGTGCATTCCCGCTCGCCCGTTTGGCGGACAGTTCCGGCCGTGCTGGTTTTGCCGCCTAACGCCCGCCGCTCGTCACTGCCACACCCCTCTCCGGCAACGGCTCGGCGCATCGCGCAAGCCGGTTTAGCGATCAGGCCAGGCCCTTCGCGAGTTCCAACGCCTGCCGTTCGAAGAGGCGGCGGTAAATGCCACCATCGAGATTGATCAGGGCGGCATGATCGCCGTCCTCCATGATGCGGCCACGGTCGAAGACGAGCAGCCGATCGAGCGAGCGGACCGTCGACAGCCGGTGTGCGATGACGAGTGTGGTTCGGCCCACCATCAACCGATCCACCGCTTGTTGAATGAGCACCTCGGATTCCGAATCGAGGCTCGATGTGGCCTCGTCCAGAATAAGGATCGGCGCGTTCGCGAGGAAGGCGCGCGCGATCGCCACGCGCTGGCGCTCGCCGCCGCAGAGCTTCAAACCCCTTTCGCCGACCAATGTCCCATAGCCCTTCGGCAGGGGCGCGATGAATTCGTGGGCACTTGCCAGTCGTGCCGCTTGCTCGATCTCGGCCTGGCTCGCGCCAGGCCGGCCATAGGCGATGTTCTCGGCAAGCGACCTGTGAAACAGGATCGGCTCCTGCTGCACGATCGCGATCTGCGAACGAAGGGACTCTTGGGTCACCTCCGAGACGTCCTGACCGTCTATCAGGATCCGGCCGCCGCTCAGGTCGTAGAGTCTCTGGATCAGCTTCACGAATGTTGTCTTGCCGGAACCGGAGGGTCCAACCAACCCAACCCTTTCGCCAGCTTCAATCGACAGCGAACATTCGCTATAGAGCGGCAGGGGATGGTTGGCGTAGCGGAAGTGGACGTTCTCGAAATCGATACGGCCGTTCGTGATCCGGATCGGCTTGGCCTCTGGACGATCGGCAACATCCACCTGCTGATTGTGGATGGCCACCAGTTCTTCCATATCATTAACCGAGTGCTGCACGTTGCGGACATGCATGCCGGCATCACGCAGATAGCCCTGCAGGACGATGAAGGACGTGAGAACATATGCTATCTCGCCCGGCGTTGCCTGTCCATGCGACCACAGAAGCAGGGCATATCCGACCACCGCCACCCTGAGCGCAACCAAAGTTACGCCTTGGGTTGAGCCGATGATCGTTCCGCGCACCCAGCTCCGGCGCGCGCGGTGCCGCCATTTCGTCATGATATTTGCAAGCCGCTCGTCTTCGCGAACCTCTGCGCCGAAGCCCTTGACCACAGCGTTGCAACTGACCGCGTCCGCAAGCGCGCCGCTGAGCCTTGTGTCCCATCGGTTGGCAAGGCTCGCCGCTGGCGCGACATAGCCGAGCGACAGCGAAATCGAAAACGCAAGGTAGACGAGAGAGCCGCAAGCAAAGATCACGCCCATGACCGGCCAGTGCCAGCCGAGCAGCACCGTCGAGCCGATCAAGATGACAAACGACGGGAGCAGCGTGACGAGTATCGTGCTGTTGAGGAGGTCGAGCGCCCACATGCCGCGCGTTATCTTGCGCACTGTCGAGCCGGCGAAGCTGTTTGCATGCCAGTCTGTCGAAAAGCGCTGCACATGATGGAACGCTTCGGTCGCGACGTCGGAAATCATTTTCAACACCAGGTCGCTCAGGCCAATGAAGGCGACGTGGCGCATGGCAATGCCACCGAGTGCCAATGCAATCGGTACAGAGAATGCTGCAACAGCTGAATCCGAAGCTGGTGCTGCCGCATTAGCAGCACGAGAAACAGCGTCGATGAGTCGGCCAGAATAGAGCGGCATCAACACGTCAGCCAGCGTGGAGGCGAGCATCGCGGTCATGATGATCGCGAGCCGGGCCGGCTGCCTGTTCCAGAGGCGAACAGTGAAGGCGAAAACGTCGCGACAAGTGGCGCCGCGCCCATGGACGGGGAAACGTCTCATAGTTTCCAAGCGGGCGCATCAACACGCTCGGTCCCAAAGACGATAAAAGACAAAACTGGAATTTCGACCTCCCCCATAACAGCATCAATTTTGGCGGGCAGCTCTTGCCGCCTCACGACGGTGAGTTCAAAAGTCGTGCCAACTGAGCGGGAACATCCGAAGGACAAATTCAGCAGGTTACCGAGCCTGGAGAAAGTCAGCCGCCATCCAGTCGATACGATTGCTACGGCTGCTCAACTCGGGAGATTGGAAAAGAAGGTCGATGTATCGATTGAATTTTGAGCTTGTTCTTGCCTCGATCAAATAAGTACAGTTGCAATGCAGCTTTCTCAGGCCCGGCACTTAGGTGCTGATTTCAAAAGCGCGCCGCGAATACTTTCCTGCCCATATTCCGTCAATCGAATGCTCGACTGTCGGATTGTGCGCTCCCCGACACAGTGCTGTCGGTTCGCCTCCTGGGTACCTCCCCCGTCGATTGACGACCTGAAGGAGAAGCTTCGCTCGCAAGCTGGCACGACTCTTGAGGGTACTCCAGGTGGCGGAAGGAACTCCGGCTCGAGTCCCGTTGACTTCGGATGTTGCGAGGCTGGGTTGGAGCAAACTGTGCACCAATGAGAACGCAATGAAGGAGACATCATGGAACTCCGGCGGATTGCGGTGGAGTTAGACCTATTCCTCAAGATGACTGATGATGTCGCTCAATCCGAACAGTTGTTCGAACTGTTGTCTGCGTTTGCGCTGAATTTCGATTGCCCGTGGATTGCCTATGGGCCGCTCGCATCAGAGAGGGCTTTCAAGCCGAACCGAGAGGGTTCTGTGGTGATGTGGAATTATCCTGCTGAATGGCAGGAGCGCTACTCGAGAATGGGCTATGCCAAAATAGACCCCCTCATCAAGAAAGGTCGAAAGGAGGCGGGACCCTTTCGATGGAGCGAGGTGTATACTGATGAAAACATAACTGAAGATGGACGCCGCGTCTTGGACGAAGCAGCAACATTCGGCTTGAGGTCAGGCGTTACCGTCCCATTACATGGCCCTGGTGGCAGCTTTAGGTTTGTGAGTTTTGCTCAATCCTCGGACTGCGAATTGCAGAATAGAGCGATCACCTACCTGCAAATGGCCGCGCTGCGGTTTCATCGGATGGTTACGAAGTTCGACACTACGACTGCGTCGGAACGAGCTCATAACCTGTCTCCGAGAGAAATAGAGTGCATTGATTTGGTGTCACAAGGAAAATCATCTTGGGAAATAGGAACTATTTTAGGCAGATCACGAAATACGATAGATTTCCATTTAAAAAATGTAATGCGGAAGTTGGATGCGACCAGCAGAACGGTAGCTGTTGTAAAAGCTTTGAACCTTGGGATTATCCAACCGCCGTAGGTGCGCAGCTAGTTCTCCGCCCGTAGTAGCGCGCGTGATAGCCGAGACGCTCCGGCGTGCGCTCGCTCTTCGAAGCACCCAGCGCCTCGTCCATCTCGGCCTCGAGCACCTCCTGCATCACGGCGCGAATCACCTCGTGCAATCCATCCGGCTTCGAAAGCAAAATGTCGTTGACGCTGCTACGGCGGATTTATCTTCAGGCTTGGTCCTGGTGGCGATGCTGAGTTCGCTTCGCTGAGATTGGGCGGTCATGACAGGGTGGTGTTCAATGTCACCGATTCCTGGAAGAAATTACCATCCGTATTAAGCGACTGACGATGAGTGATGTGTGTCCAAAATCTGACAGCTGTCAGAAAACATTTCGGGTTCAATACAGCGGAGCGTCTTAGCCCTGTCGGGCTTTTCGAAGCCTATCTCGCAGTAACTGCGCGCCAGGCGCACTAGCTCGGCCTTTGCTGGTCGATGTGCGGCAATATAGTGTGAGGGCTGACCCGCATGAGAACACGGAACTCGCTCGATGAAGGATGATCGACGGCATCCAGAAAGCTTCTCTCCGGCGGGTTCGAGGGTGCTGCGCGCGCATCTCGGCGACGGGCCAGCGACCAACGGTTGAGGCTACATCTCCGGAGCGAGTGATGCCTCGAAAGATGCAATGCTGTCTCTGGTCCGACGCGCTGGAAGTTTGTGAAGGGTCGGCCCGGCAAATCGGTGAACCGGGCGGCTTAGGCTGCCAAAAAGGGTAGATGTCTGCGTTGCCTCGGTAGATCAGCAGGCGGTATCAGAAAGCCAAAGGCACACGCACACCATCGTGGCGCTTCGCAGGAAGTAGATGGGAGTAATCACCAGTGATTTTACCGGAACTTCGCTCAGCAAACACAGCCGGCAGGGTTTTGGAGATAACGACGACCACGGGATGCGTCGTAGGATGTTCATATTGTCCCCAGGACAAGTTCGCGGTCCGGCAAAGAAAAGTGTCTCATGCGAGTCATCTGGATCTTGAAGATTTCAAGCGGTGTCTGGCCCGCGTACCGACTTCCGTCGACATTGGTTTTGCGGGATACTCCGAACCTTGGCTCAATCCGGACTGTACCGAAATGGTGGAGCACGCCTTCGCCAAAGGCCATGGCATCAGGATTTTTACGACGCTGGTGGGAATGAACGGGCAGGACCTGCAGCGATTGCAAGCCTTGCGCTTGGGCGTATTCGTGGTCCATGTTTTCGATGACGGCACCTACATGAACAGCCGCCTGGTCGGAGACAAGTATCGCGATCTGGTTCGTCAACTCGTCGACGCGGACATCCCCTTGATCCGATTCGTGGCCTTGGGCGAGCCCCACCCAGATATAGCCGACATTATTCCTACCGAAGCCCTGATAAAAGCGCGGCCGGTGAGCAGTAGGGGTGGAAGCGTCGACCCTAAGATCGTTGCACCACGTCAGCCAGTGGTCGGAGCCCTAACCTGCGTGGACGCACGACAGTATCGGAATGTTCTTCTTCCAAACGGCGACGTTACCCTGTGCTCTATGGATTTTGAACGGCGTCACGTATTGGGCAACCTTCTATATGAGGGTTACTCCGCTCTGTTTGAAAAGCCAGTTTTTCGCGAAATCGTCGACCGCATGAATGGAGCAGATGGTTTTCTGCTTTGCAGGATGTGTGAATTCGCCGACCCAAACGACCGGACCTGAGTGCATGCCGGCCGAGAGGGCGTGCCTGGCAGTGCGGATGGCCCCACGACAGATGCACCTGCCCGCGACGCCATCGTGTTTTCACGTTACGCCAGTATGTTCCTGTAGGCGCGGCAGTGGGCCTCGAGCATTTCGGAGACGAGCTCATCGAAAGGTCTTCGCCTTCCAACCGAGCTTGTCGGCCTGCCTAGCTTGAGGTAACGCCGATCACAGGTCAACCATCGGTCGGATGGAAACAGTGTTAGTCGATCCCGATCAGAGCTTGATTGCTTACTCACGGCTCACCTCGTCAACGCCTTCACCCTCCCGGACGATCTCCTTTTCGACTCGCCTGAAGGCAGCAGCCCAGCTGCGGCCGGGGATGGTTGCCGTCGCGGTAGTGGACGTTCTCGAAACCGATGCGGCCCTTCGCCAGCGCGTCTCCCGGTTGCTTCCGCCTGGCCTACGAACGGGCTTTCCGTCAAGGGGGTCCACGGCGGCCCCGCCCTCTTGATCCGGCGGCTCGGGCCAGTCATCGCGCAAGAGATCGGAATCCGCATTCTTCTCAAAGAGAGCGTGGCTTTCGCTGTGTCATCGGTCATCAAATAGTTTCTTGAATCAGGTTGGTGTCCGCAGCCCGAGGTTGAACGGCGAATATTGATGACCGCCGCGAAGCCGCTCGCTCGCTACGGCGCTATTGAGGAGCGCGCTCGCGAGCGGCTTCGCTACCGCCGAGCGACACAACCTCTGGCGACGCGACCCTGCTGATCTCCTTGGACTCATTCATTTGTCCGGAGCGCTATGGGCAGCGAAGGGTGGGTACGTCAACTACCTGATGCCATAGTAGCGATGCTTTCGCGGAAGCTTTAGAAGCCATCCTGTTGCAGCACATTCGAAAGCATCCGAATGGAGGGCAACGCAACCCAACAATATTTGATGAGGATGCCGGCATCACCAGACCAAACCCAGACCAAACAAAGCTGCCTCCGGCATTCTGCTTCAACGTTAAGCGACGAACATCTGCCGCAAACCACTAGCCATTAAACAGCTCTCTTCTTTGAAAGACTATGTGCAGAGGACTTGATATGGACACCGACGCTTTCACGGCTCATGAATCTAACGTTCGTCGTTATTGCCGGGCGTTCCCCACCGTCTTTACGAAGGCCCTTGGGGCGACGATCTGGGACGAGACGGGTAAGCCCTTTATCGATTTCCTGGTGGGTTCCGGCGCACTCAACTACGGGCACAACAATCCGGATATTATGGCGCCAGCGATTGAATATCTCGTCGGTGAGAACATTCTTCTGTCGCTTGATATGCATACGGCGGCAAAGCGTGACTTCATTGAAGGGTTCGTCGATTGGATCCTGAAACCCAGAGGCCTTTCGTACAAGATTCAGTTTCCCGGGCCGACCGGCACGAACGCCAACGAAGCGGCGCTGGCGCTGGCGCGAAAATACACCGGCCGCTCGAGCGTCATGGCCTTTACGAATGCGTTCCACGGCATGTCGCTCGGCTCTCTAGCGGTGTCGGGCTCGGCCTCAACCAGGGAACTGGGAGGCGTCGCTCGCCACGATGTGATCCGTGTTCCCTATGACGGCTATCCGAGCCAAGCTTTCGATTCCGCCAGTTACATCGACAGCGTTTTGAGCGACCCGGGGAGCGGCATAGAAAAGCCTGCCGCAATCATTCTGGAGACCATCCAGGCCGAAGGCGGCATGAACGCCGCATCCGCAGCTTGGCTCACGGAAATTCAGCGCATTTGCCGTACGCACGGCATTGTTTTTATCGTCGACGATATTCAGGCGGGTGCGGGCCGAACTGGCGATTTCTTCTCATTCGAGTCCGCGAAAATCGAACCGGATATTGTGTGTCTTTCCAAGTCCCTAAGCGGTTCAGGTAGTCCGTTGTCCATCGTTCTGATTCGACCCGACTTGGACATATGGAAGCCCGGAGAACATAGCGGGACCTTCAGAGGCAACAATTTCGCCTTCGTGACGGCAGGAGCCATGTGCAAGATGTGGTCGGATAGGAAATTTACTGCAGGTGTCGAGCGGACAGCCGTCAGGCTGCAAACGCACCTCGATCGCCTGGTTGCGAAATTTCCAAGATACATCGAACAGAAGCGCGGCCGCGGTCTGATGGCCGGCCTGAAATGCCGTTCACCGGCAGTTGTCGGCCGCGTGCACGATGTCGCATTCGAAAATGGCCTTCTTATCGAATCCTCGGGGCCAAATCGCGACGTTATCAAAGTCCTCCCACCGATAACCATCACCGATGCCGAACTCGATCGTGGCATCACCATCCTTGAACACGCACTACAGGAGCAAGACAATGCCTAGTCAGATATCTCAAGTGCCAGCCATCTCGCCGGTTTCGATCAAAGAACGGACCGGGTCGATCAACACGGCGGAGATCATCTCGGTCCTGAAAGGTGAGCTCACCGCTCTGCACATCAAGCAAGCTTTCAGCACCGAAGTAGCCGAGGAGATCACTACGAACTTTATTGGAAGCTCTGGTCTCAGAGAGCGTAAAGATGGTGTGCCCGGACAATATGTCGGCGCATCTCACTACAGGAAGGATGCAGCCACCTATTTCGCAGACGCCGAAAACGCGCGGCCGTACGTCGATGCCCTTTTTAAGAATTTGGTTGACCCGGTTCGAGCAGTATTCGGGGCGTTGAAGCGAGAGCTTCACAACCAGGGAATCGAATTGCGGCTAGCCCGTTCCGAACACGGCCAGGCCAATGTTTGTCGCGGCCTCAGTTGGTCGGGCACAGGCACGTTTTCCTTGGATCCCCACGACGACGTCGCTCAAGTCTTACGTGCTGGCGATGATTACGAGCTTTCTGCGGTGGCGCACAATACGGTCGCAGCGCTCAACCTCTATCCCAGCATGCCTGAGGAAGGCGGCAATCTGAAGCTCTGGAGCCACAAGCCGACGGTTGCGGACCGGATATCGCAAGGTGTGGAGACCACTGGATATCCCTATTCGGCAGCCTATCTGGAGGCCGTCCCTTGCCGCGAGTTCGAGCTCAAAACCGGGGATATCGCCCTAATCGATGGCGGCTTCGTTCACGGGGTTACCGGTCAATCAGGCGACGGAAAGCGTCGCCTAGTGCTGAATTGCTTTTTCGGCTTCGCACGGCCGGATCTTGTTCTCTGGTGGACCTGAAGTCGGATGTGGCAGCAACTGCCGGCTTTCGCCGGCAGTTAAGCATCAACATCCTTCGTAACGGGAGGTCCATTTAGTAGGGTTGGCTGCAGGCACTTGGGCACAAGGTTCGCCTGATCCCGGCGCAGTTCGTGAAGCCCAACGTGTCGAACAAGAGCGACATAACGATGAATGCAATCGCCGAGCCGCTGCGCGGCCGATGAAGCGGTTTGGCGAGATCAAGAGCAAGGAGCAGGCCGATCTTCAAGCGCTGCATCGCGTGCGCGACCAGATGATCGGCACGCGAACGCATCTCATTAACCCAGATGCGAGCATTCCGCCTGGAATATGGCATTGCATTGACACAGGGAGCGGGCCTGTTCAAGCTCGACCTGCTACAGGTCCTCGACGAGCGTGTCGAATGATCTCTCGCCGGCAATGCGCAGGCTGCTTACGGATCTGTTAGCCGACCTGCGCCGATTGGAGCAGCGTATCAGCGATGTGACGAGGGAGATCGCTGCGATCGCAGATCGAGAAGATGTTGCCCGCCGGCTCATGACGATCTCGGGAATCGGAATATTGGGAGAGAGCCACGGCTTCTGGCGGCCGTCGGCAGCGGGCGCCAGTTCCAGAAGGCTGGCGACTGGCCGCATGGCTGGGGCCTTGTCCCGCGGGAGCACTCCACCGGGAGCAAGCAGAAGCTCCTCGGTATCAGCAAGCGCGGGAACCGCTATGTCCGCAAACTTCTCGTTCATGGCGCGCGATCATGCTTCGGTCATCTGGATCGAACCCGGAATCGTCCGGGAGGCTGGCTTGTCGGGCTGCAAAGCCGGATGCACCCGAACAAGGCCGTTGTCGCACTCGCCGCCAAGATCACGCGCATTGTCCGGGGTATCCTGACCTAGCCTGGAGCGCTCTACGAACGAAGGGACCCTGCATTCACCTGACGCTCACGGGTCGATTTGCAAGGCTCGGGAATAGTGATGACGAAACAGTGGATCAGCATGCCGTAAGCCCTCTGCAAAAAAGCTGGCTTCGTGCCCGAACCATTTATTGGGAACGGCGTGCGCGGATCTCATCATGGCGTGGCTGCAACAGCAGCCCACTCGCGAGAGGCCGGATACATCATGCAACTGGAACTGTCGTCGATGATGTCGCGAACCCTTGCACGGACGGGGCAGACCCTTTTAGAGGCCGAGCCTCAGAGACTCCATCCCGCCGAGGCGAGCCTTCCAATTGTAAATCGAGGCATCGCTCACCCCCTGCTTGCGGTGAAGGTCGCGACCGAAACCCCCGCCTCATGCTCCTTCAAGATCCCGATGAATTTCTCTTCAGAGAAGCGGCTGCACTTCATGTTCTGGTCCTCTCTTTTGGCGCGAGGCAAATCGTCGTTGGAAATAGGAGCTATCCCTAGGAATATCAGAAAATACGGTGAATTTCCATTGAAGGAATGTGATGCGGAATTTGGATACGGCCAGCATAGCAGTCGCTGCTATTAAAGCAGTAAAACCTACGAACATCGAGGTATAGCCAGATTGGAAAAACTCCGCCGTGTTTGGCAATCGGTATACCTCCGGATCAAGCACGAGTTATTATGACTGCCGGTGCCTTGACAACGGTTGCTCGGCGATTTTCTTGAACCACGTCTCGGGGTGGTAGCTGCATTCTAGATGGGTCGAGTTGCCCGCGAGCAGCGGTCCATACTTTTGCGACCTGCCCAGCGAGCGCCGGCTGTGCGTCGCGGTCGCATGACCTCCAGCTTTTGCCGATCGCATCGACCGGCAGTTTACGAACGACGCGGAAGGTCTGCGCGAACTCAAGGGCCGGATGAGGCCACTTGCGCCGGGCCGAGGCGGCGGCCGCTATCATCGCTCCTTGGAGACGATGCTGCGGGATGCCGGCCTGCAGTGGTCAAACTGGCCCCCCCCGCAGCACACCGAGCCTTTGCAAAGGCCACGAGACGGCTGTCCAAGACCGAGCGTATCTACGTGGTCGTTTTCGCCCGTAACATGTCGATGGGGCCGCACATCCGCCCGCTCAGGGCTCCGCGTAATGGCTGGTTTTCCTCGTTGTATGTGTCCGAGCCGCCCATTGTGACCACGATCTTTAGCAGTGGCTCCTCATGGAGGACCCCAAGGACGCCAAGCGTCGATTAGACACCGGCCCATCCCGAAGGACATGCGCCTACGTCCGTCTTGTCGCTCTGACGACGGTGCGGTGGCACGCGAGGAGCGCGCGCCTGTCGGCCGACAGCATCGCACGCACCCTTCGGCCTTTGAAATGTCGCCCTAACGGCCGGGCAGGGATGTGAGGCACTGTGGCCCGGAACCATCGATGACCTAGGCACTGGAGGGCTCCGCTGGTCCTGGCTGCAGCAGGTTTCTGTTTTCCTCTTCGTGAAGCCGTTAGCCCGATCCTTTGGAACAGTTCAATGCCCCAGTCGTCACCTGGGACCTGAGCCGAGAAGCGGTCCCATTGTCGTCAAGAATGAATCTGTTAGCTGAGAGGAATGTCGACGAGTTCCTAACCCGCATCCACGAACGCCAGCACGAGCAGTGTCGCGTCGGTAACCTCATTGGACGGTGAAGCAACTTTCAGGACCCTACAAAATGGACAGAGACACACCGCGCGCTGACCTGAAACGGATTGTCTTCGCCTGTACCGTCGCCTCTCGACAGCAGATAAGGACTGGACGAACATGTCCTCCAAATGCACGGCGGAGAGCTTCCATACCCAGACCTCAAGGCCCTGGCCTGAGAACAGCCATTACGTACCAGTCGACGCCTGTCCTTGAAATCGTCGCCAGTCATCGTGCCGCCAATGGCGAGTGACAGGATTTCCGGCTCAGCCAGAATCAACCCGATTGGGATTTTAACGCGGCAAAAAGTATCATCGCGTCCTCTCAATTGCACCAATGTTCCGCGGCGATCACCCCTTATCTACGGGAGGCACCTGCCTTTGTGCGGAGGAGGGGGCCGCTGATTGTTCCTATTCGGTCGGAAATGGTGTAATGGACCAACCAATGAAGTCGATCGCATGCTGAAGTATCGCCTCGGTCTGAGCAAGGCTGGGCGAAACGGCGATGACATATCCCAAAGAGTCTTGGAAATCGCCTTTCCTGACGATCGGCGTCCCCGGTTCAACATAAAACTTGACCTCGGCGACCCCCGGTACAGCAGCCGCACGACTATGACCATCAATCCAGTCGAGGGTGCCGTCGCGATCAGGAAGTAGCGACCGCCAGGCCGAAATTAGGGAATGGCTTCTGCGCAAGTCGCATTCCTCGCCGATGACAAGCTTGAGGTGCTCGGTTATGAGATCGACACCGTAGGCCAGCTCAACCTGTTGAGGACCGCCATCAATGCGAGGATTGACTTCGATGACGACTGGACCACGCTTGGTCCACCGAACTTCGGTGGCGGATGGCCCCCAACCAAGGCCGAGAGCTCGCAAGCAGCTCAGTGAAACGTCTGCGATACGCCTATGCTCGTCATCGCTAAGCTGGGCCGGGAAGGTGCCTTCACGGAAGACGAAATGCGGTGGGTGGTGGAAGGCAGCGGCCTCAATCCCAACGACCTCATTTCCCATAGTATGAACGGTATAAAATGGGCCTTGTGCGAATTCTTCGACCAGTATCCTCGGCGAAGACACCCATGTGTGCTTGCCGCCGAACAGATGGGCCGTATGTTCGGCTAGCTCGTCAACGTCACGGCACAATCGGACACCGCTGCTGCCGCTGCCTGCGGCCGGTTTGAGAATGACCGGCAGACCAATCTGCGCGGCAGAGATTTTAACATCCCCGGCATTCATAGCCAAGCGATAAGCAGGCATTGGAACGCCCGCTTCCGCGAGGAGTTGACGTTGAGTGAATTTGTTGCAGCATCGTTCAATTGAAGCGGGGTTCGGCCCCGGTAAATCGAAATGCCGGCAGAGCTTGCCCACTGTCGCATAGAGCGACTCGTCGAGGCCCGTGAAACCAGTAATCCCAGCAATGTTATACGTCGCACCTAGCCGACGACATACGTGGATCAGCGCATCGAGATTGTCTGTGTCGACAGCGATTGCCTCGAGCTTTCCCGCCGCAAGATAGTCGTGCCGAGCTGGATCAGTAGACAGGGTAATTGGATGAAGACCAAGACGCTGGGCCGCTTGGACGTATCGCAAACCAATACCTCTATGCCCTTCAACCAGGATGAGCGCTCTTCTTGCCATTGGCATCGACCTTTTTGCACTTTTTTGCGGCCTGAGCGTCAACACGCATCCGCTTTTCAGCCACGTATGACCCCAGACCTTGCGAACGTACCAGCCTCGGCGGTTTGCGCTCGCAAAGTTAATGTAAATTTGTTTGAACAATCTGTTGCAGCATTTTGGTCGCAGGCATTGTGGCACGGAGCCTCTCGACGAATCGGAGCTGGCGCTGTTGAAGAGGCAGTCGCCCAGCGTAAAGCGCTTTCCTTCCATCAGTCCGGGAGGTAATCGGCCGCACCTTGTTCCTGTTCGTTGAGGGTCGAAAATGGTGTGATCGACCAGCCGATTAAACCGACGGCATGCTGAAGTATTTCCTGGGTCCGAGCAAGGCTGGGTGAAGCGGCGATGACATATCCGAGACTGTCTGTGTAATCGCCTCTCCTGACGATCGGGGTCTTGGGCTGAACATTAAATTTGACCTCGGCGACACCTGGTACAGCAGCCGCTTGAATGTCGCCACCGATCCAGTCGAGGGTGCCATCGCGATCGGGAATTAGATACCGCGCAGCCACGGTGTGTGAATGCCTTCTGCGCAAATCCCATTTCTCGCCGACGACAAGCTTGATGTGTTCGGTGATGAGGTCGATACCGAAAGCCAGCTGAAACCGTTGAGCAGTGGTCCCACCAGCAAGACGCGGATTTACTTCGATCACCACTGGTCCATTCTTCGTCCACCGGAATTCAATGCTCGTTGGCCCCCAGCCAAGGCCGAGAGCTTTCAAGCAGCTCAGCGAAACATCGGCAATGCGCGTATACTCGTCAGCGGTTAGGGGGGCCGGAAGAATCGTCTCACGAAAGACGAAATGCGGTGGGGGGCCGAACTCAGCGGTGGCAATCCCGATAACTTCATTTCCCATTATACTAGCTGTATAGTATACGCCCTGGGCGAATTCTTCGACAAGTATCCTCTGCGGAGACCGCCAGATGTGCTTCCCGCCTAACAAATGGGTTGTGTGTTCGGCTAACTCATCGATGCTGCGGCACAATCGGACACCGCGGCTGCCGCTGCCTACGATTGGCTTAACAATCACCGGTAGGCCAATCTCCGCGGCAGAGATTTCTACGTCCGCCGCGTTCACTGCCAAGCGATAAGCGGGCATTGGAACACCGGCCTCCTCAAGGAGTTGACGTTGAGTGAATTTGTCGCAGCATCGTTCAATGGATGCGGGATTCGGACCCGGTAGATCGAAATACCGGCAGAGCTTGCCGGCGGTCGCATAGAAGGACTCGGCAGAGGATGTAATGCCAGCAATGTCGTAGGTCGCACTTAGCCGCGAACATTCGCCGATCAGCGCATCGAGACTATCTGTATCAACACGGATTGCCTCAACCCTTTCCGCCGCAAGATAGTCGTAACGAGCTGGATCAGCCGACAGGATGATTGGATCAAGACCATGATCTTGAGCCGCTTGGACGTATAGCGGGCCAGCATTCCTTGTACCTTCAATCAGGATGAGCGCTCTTCTTGCCATTGGCTCTTCACTCCTTCGTTGCGTGCCGTGCCGCGGGTGTAATAGGTCGGCATCAGCTTTTCAGCCGTGCTTGACCTCAGACCTTGTGGTGAATGTATTATTGTCGAGCTATTTGCGGTGTGAAGATTTTGTAAATCTATTAGAAGTGCCTTGTCTGGTTCCATGCTTCGCTCATCTGCCCCGCAGCCCCCACTTGCCGCTTGACGAGGTGTCCCTCACGTCCACCGGCTTCAGATAACTTCCATCGGAGAGCGGAAGGTCCCCGGCTTCAGTATCTCGAATGATGGGCGCGAGCGGCGCATCGCTCTCGCCAAAATTCAAGACTGATCCGGAACCGCTCTCGGCGCGCTTCGCCGCTGTCCGTGTCTCCAGCAACACCACCTCAAAGTCGGCGTCGACCAGACCCTCGCGCAACCACTGGGGCAGAGGCCCTGCCTCGAGGCCGATGCGGATGACCCGCAATCGCAGATCGGCAAAATGCTCCGCCAGCGCTTCTGGCTGCTCGCCGGCTTCGTCTCTCACGCGATCTTGCCCCAATGAATCCCCTGTGCAAACGCTTGCAATCGGACCCGGTTCAACATCATCCCTCTGAGGGACAGCCGCCTTCCCGGCCATGGGTATAGCGCCGGCCCATTACGGCATCTAGTAGGATATGATCGTCCCTAATCCGTGCTGCGCTGCGATGTCGAGTATAGCAGAACCTATAGCGACATCATGCATTGCGAGGCCGACATTGAACACTGCAACGCGATCAGCGTTGAGAACTCTGCCGGCCACCCGTCCTGCGATGACATCGCTGACAGACCCAAGAACGCGGGAAATATCCCGATAAGGAGAGCCCGTAGCAATGATGTAGTTTTTGAACTGCTCAACGTCGTCAGTCAACAATACATCCGAAGCCGTAGTTATGTCCTGTGACCATCCGCGGACATGGACTGGCAGAACCAAGCTGCCCTCCTTGACCCATCCGAACTGGAATGCCACGTCTTCCAATCGACTTGTTGCGGTGACTACGAGGTCAGCGGTGCGGATCGCGGCCTCGGCGTCTTTCACATGAACCACTGTAGCTTTGGAACAAGTCTGTTCAGCCAGGCGGCTCACCGCATTCTCATTGATATCCACGATTTGGAATTCGGCAGCTGGATGAATCAACGACAACATGTTAACGTGGTAGAGGCCCTGAAGACCAGCGCCAATTACCGCAATCCTGTCCACGCGACGCGGCGACAAATACTTACTGGTAATAGCAGACGCTGCTGCTGCGCGAACTGCGGTCAGGTAAGCAGCATCCATCACGCAGACTGGTAGGCCCGTATCCGGATCGTTTAACACCAAAAGACCTGTGATGTTTGGCAAGTCAACTTTATAATTGCTGGGGTAACTGGCAACCCATTTAAGGCCGGCTCGGCGTTGCCTGGGAAGCCAGCCAGCCATTGCATGGATGAATGCGTCGTGCCCCGGGTGGATCCCGATCTTTGGCGGGTTCTCGAATGCGCCGTTGCCGTGATCACGAAACGTCGCTTCGACAATATCTAATGCTGAGGAGAATGGCAGATGCGTCTGTGCAACGTCATTTCGACTCAGCCATCTCACAGTAGGCGTCGTCATATTACCTTGGCTCCTGGTGTTGAGACCGGCGCTGGAACAGTCTGGCCCTTCGGTTTGGATGTCACGAATAGTGCGACGCGTTGTTCATTAAGTCTCTTGCAGGTTGGTGCTGCTGATGCAGGGCTACGTTGCCATCGGTGGAGATAATATCTGTGCCGTATGGAGTGTTTCCTTTATGTCGGATAACAAGATCGGCAGTTTTGGAGCCAGATGTTTATTGTTTTCTTCAATAAACCGGAGAAATTCGTCATCATACATGTTAATATAATTAAGATTTTTGACGAAATTCCCGGAAAGTGCTGGGATAGCGGACAGATCAACTATAGAGCGCGGCTTCAACCGAAGAAGGGTTTCCTGCAGAGTGGCTTCGTATTCATCATTGACATCCGCGGTTGCGATAACGACCATGGAGCGCGGTTCGTGTGGATACCCGATCTCTGCCGGGCGCTTAAACGCGACTCGAATGTCATTCGAACGCCGCAGACGTTTGCGAAGGTTCTTGGGGTTCCGCGTTACGACAACCGTGGAACGGAATCGCTCTCCGACACCACTCCTGATTAGCCCGCGACCCAGCATACCCGCCCCGACGATGTAAAGGCGGTCGGGTATCTCTCCATACGGAAATCGATCAGCTATAATGTCCCGGACGATCTGATCGTAGTTGAATGATGCGATAAAACGCTGTCGCTCGCGCGCGGCACGACCTGTTTCTATTGCCAGCCGTGCGATCTGGACAATCGGGAGGTTGGGATCTAGAAATTCGATGGCCTTGGCGAGCTGATCGCTGATGTAACTCTCACCGAGGATCTGGGAATGAGCGCTGGATGCAATTTCGGCGATACGTTGAGCAATTGCGGCCGCGCCTTCAATGCGTGCGTATGAAAAACCCGAAAAAATCGTGCTATCTACATTTCTGAGTACGGACTCTTCACCATAGACCTCGACTCGTGCGCAGGTTGTGACGACTAGAATTCCAAATCTCGCAAGGTCCGTTGCAAGTGGTTTCATCTGCGCCGAATGCTGCGCCACTGCGAGAGGCGCAGTCATCTGGTGATCAACGTAAAGGCCAAGAAGCTTTCTCATCGTTCCTTCCTCAAGTTGATTGAGCTCAAGGGGCAGTTGACCCGGAACGCACTCGAGTTCGAGGGCTTGCACCGAATTGTGCTTTGCCCGAGATGCAGATTCTCTCCCGTGCTTTCGAGTTCAGAATCAGGGTGCACTCGGGGTTGGGTCACCGGGACGATGAGGATCTGCCCGAGGTGCCCAGGGCGGCGAGCGTTTTTTGCGAGCCGACGGATCTGCCGATAGCTCCCATGAAATGCGACCTGACGCAGACCTGACATGTTCATTTCCGTCCTTCTCTGGAGCGATGCCTTACCGGTGGCAGTTCCTGCGCCCTCCAGCGAGGTGCCGCAAAGATCGAGCCAACCGCGCTAAGAGCTCAGAAATCGCTTGTCTCAATGGTTTAGATGAGCTCGTGGCAGGACACCGGCCGAACACCACCGCGTCGTGGACTCAACAAACCAAACAGTTGTGTCGGTTTTCCTCGCCTTCTCCCCGGAATGGCGGACGGGCTCCTCAGCGGGAAAGCGGAAATCGTGCGCCATCCGACCGCGCCGGTCGCACTTCAATGCGGAGTCCGGACGGTGAGAATGCTGAGTTCGGCGCTGAAGCACCGGCCCAAACGCCGTTGTACATGCCGCCGTCTCCGTCTCGTACGAGGCTCCGGCAGGTGCCACCACAGCTTCACGGTTTGGCCCTCTGCGGTCGTGCCCCGCTGATTAGGTGCTAGGGACGTGCGACGAGGGTGGCATCTTTCGGCGCTGTTCGAACCAACTCCTTAAAAGGGGTGCCCCATGTTGAGGATTCCAGGAATTAGCCGGCCTAAATTGCAATCAAAATCCGGACAGCGTTGGATCTAAAGCCGGACAGCATTCCGATCGACTAGCGGATGGTTTTTCCGTCCTGACCATGCCTTCGGGTCAGCAACCTTGGCATGAAGCTCCTCTGTGTCCACGAGGGAATTTTTTCATGCCGTCAAAGGTAAGGCTGCCATGCGACACATACAACAGATGCTGCGGCTCTCTGCCGGCGGACAAGCGTACGCGAGTTGCGGTAGTACTCGGGATCGTCCCAAGTACGGTGCAAGACAATCTGGATCGGGAAGGCCGCAAGAACTTGCCGTGAGCGAAGAAGTCGTGGGTCAGCGTAGTCAGCTATGCTCCTGCCAGCGCTTGCACGGCCAAATGTCGTGGTCCCTCACTGTTTGAAAGAGGTCAACGATTGGGAACATAACGCGTCGAGTCCTCGGCTTTGCGAGCGGGGCCTGTCGGTCGCTCGATCAAAAGCGTCACTTGAGGTGGAAGCTCTCCCTCGTGCAAGAGGAGGACCTTTTCGCCCAGTTGCCTATCCTCTGTCGTGAGGCGATGGTTGAGGCGAAGGTAGTCAGTCCAG
This sequence comes from Mesorhizobium sp. M1A.F.Ca.IN.020.03.2.1, assembly GCF_004023205.1. Lineage (NCBI taxonomy): Bacteria > Pseudomonadati > Pseudomonadota > Alphaproteobacteria > Hyphomicrobiales > Phyllobacteriaceae > Mesorhizobium > Mesorhizobium sp. M1A.F.Ca.IN.020.03.2.1. The sequence continues at coordinate 74,699 of NZ_RZSV01000002.1, forward strand.
GTCGGCGTGTGGAATGTCTCTGTCCACTCCAGAGGCCTCTGAAGGTTGCGCTGCAGCGTCCATTGCCGAGCACCGACGCGGCTGTGTACATGCCGTCGCTCGCGCATGAGGTCCAAGAAAGCATCGACGTTTTCCGCGGGTATCAGATATTCGACTTTGACGACGATGGGACCGCTTCTTGGCTTGAGATTGAGGGCGACTGCTGGGGCGTTGAATTGCTCCAAAGGATCCGGCTCGGACTCGTGGCGCTCCCGAACGGGAAACAGGACGCCGGCCGCAGCGACGAGCAACAGAGCAACAGCAGAACCCTCCAGCGCCCAGGCCAGGGAATGGTTCTGGGCCACTGTGCCCCACAACCAACTGCCGGCGGCGATGCCGCCAATGCATAGTAGATCGAGATGGTGCGCCCCACGACCCAGCGCGGGCTTGCCAGCTGCACGCTCACACCAACCCCGGACCAGGCGATGACCCAACCCGCGCCGCCCAAGGCGAGCGCGATTGCCGCCACTGCAATCGAGGAGGTCAGTGCAAGGGAGAGGGAGCAGGCCGCGCAGGCGATGCAGGCGAGCGTCATCAGCCGTTCCTGAGACAAACGCCTTCTGAATACGCCATTGGAAACGCCTGCGAAGACAGCGCCTGTCCCAAAGCCGGCCATGAGGGCGCCATAGGCGAGCGGTCCTCCTCCCAGCTGATCCCGGACGATCAGGGGCAGCAGCGCGAGTATGGCGATGCCCGCCAAGCCAAAGAGAGTTCCGCGAGCGATCGCCGTCTCGATTTCCAAAGACATCGCCGTGAAGCGGAGCCCGTCATAGATCGCCGTGCTCATCGGCTCGCGCGGCAGAGGCGAAGAGCGTACCTTCCATTTGCAGCGCCATATGGTGGCCAAAGGGACCAGATATGTGAGTGTGGTCACGGCGAGAGCCGTCACAAGCCCGAACGAGGCAACCACGATGCCGCCGAGTGCCGGGCCTACCGTCCGGACAGTGTTAAAGCCGACGGAGAGGAGGGTGACGGCAGCGGGAACATCGCGTCGGTCCACGATATCGCCAACCGAAGCTTGCCAGGCGGGATCGTTCAGAGCACCGCCGCATGCGATCAAGAAGCTGAAGCCGAGGATCATCCAAGGGTCGACAAAGCCCAGCGCCACCGACGCGGTCAGCATTGCAGATGCTATGGCCATAATGCACCGGCCGGCGAACATGACCTTGCGGCGGTTGAAATTGTCGGCGATGGCCCCGACGAAGACAGATAGAACGAAGGCGGGCAGCGTCGATGACGCCGGTACCAGCGCGACCATAAGATCGGAAGTCGAGACCGTCGCCATCAGCCAGCTGATGGCGACGGTCTGCATCAACCAGCCGAGACTCGAAACCTGCGTGGCGAGCCAGATCGAACGAAAGACCGGTTTCCTGAGCGGCGCAAATGTCGCTGACGACCCTGGATCCCCGTCTGCGCTCTCCGCCCCGTTCATCTTGCAGCATTCGCCTCCGTCTAATGGTTCGCACAGGCTCGCTTGCGCAGAGGGCGAAGCATGCATCCTCACGCTAATTCCGTTGATTGCACTTGCCGGACCAGAGTTCGAAACGCCGCAGGTACGCAGTTTGCTGCAGGTTCGCAACTTCATTTATCAAGGGTCAATTGTGTGGTAGGCGTCAAATCCAGTTTTCGTATTGTCGCCATCTAGCACCGAGATGACTTTAAGCTTCCTGCCGTAAGGCGGCCCCGCACCCGACCCATGCGGCGTCTACGTCCTGTCGAACTGATCGCTTGATGCGCTGTCGATTGGCTTCGAGCTTCACCTTGAGCGGAACGGGGTTCGTCTAGGCTTACGCGGCCCGATCTGGCGTTGGGGTGACATGCTTCTGACGGCCGGAAAATGCTCACCGATCGCACCTCTGCGTGCTCAACGAAAATGAGCCCGGTCTTAATTGCTTGGGCCGGAATTCCCCGGACGTCTGGCTCAGGGGCGGAAGCCAAGCGCTGCGTGGTCACGTTATCATCGACACCGCCAGATGCTTCTTCAATCGAGCGTTCTCATCCCCCAAGCGCCTAGGGCTTGGTTTCCGGCACCTCCTCCATTCCGCCGTCCTTCCTGCGCCAGGCGTAGAAGGTCACGTCGCTGATGATTCCCTACTTGCGGGACAAATCCGGTACCGACAGTGCCGTCTTATCGAGGATATTGGAAACAACGAAAATACCGTTGAACCCCGCAAGAAGTTATGTCTGTGATAGGTCAATAGTGATATTCGCCTAGCATTGACCTATAACAATCTTTGGGAGAAGGATAGAGGTGAAGATCGCCTGCATCCCCGTGTATTCGAAATTATGCTGACCTAAGGGCAGCTACAAAGAGGTGATATCCCATGGCTGAACAACGTACCGTGGCCGTCATTGGAGGGGGCGTAATTGGCGTGAGCTGCGCTCTCATGCTGGCGCGGGAAGGGCACCGCGTCACTGTGGTTGAGAAAGGTCGGATCGGCCATGGCTGCTCTTGGGGCAATGGCGCCCAATACACTGCGGGATCGTCTTTCCCAATGGCTCACCCCGGGGTCCTGTGGCGTGCGCTGCGCTGGCTCGCCGACACCGACGGCCCGGTGCGGCTCGCACCACGTGAGCTACCTCGCACCCTCCCATGGCTCGTGCGCTTCCTGCGAACCGGCCGCCCGAATGCCTGGGAGACAGCCTATGCGGCGTTGCACGCTCTCCACGCCCCCTGTGCGGAGCTTTATCGCGATATGCTCGGAGACGTCGAGTGGAAGCGGGTGTTCCGGCCGAACGGTGCCCTGCACGTCTGGCGCGACGTATCACTCGGCCCACTCGACGGTGTTGTGGACGGGTTGCGAGCCGCGCATGGCGTGGCCTTCGAGAGGCTCAATGCCGAAGAGCTACGCCGGTTGGAGCCCGGCTTAGCCCGCGACTATCAGCGCGGGATTTTCTTTCCTGGCGGCGGTCACGTGACCTCGCCGCTCGCTTTAGTGGAAAGCCTGATGGGGCGGGCCGGCGCATTGGGCGTTGCTATTCGCACGGCTCGGGTTTTGGCTATCGAGCCCGGCATCGACGGGGTGACGCTCCAGACAAATACGGGGCGTCACCGCTGCGACATAGTGGTCATTGCAGCCGGTATCGCCAGTCGCGACCTCGCGCGCTCCCTGGGAATTTCTCTTTCGCTGGTCAGTGAGCGTGGCTATCACGTCACTGTGCCCGGGATTTCCAGCGTGATCAGCCGCCCAGTGACCGACGCCGCATCGGCCTTTGTCGCCACGCCTCTGGAGGAAGGGCTGCGCATCGTGGGTATCGCGGAGTTCGATGCACCGGATGCGCCACGCAATCCGAAGCAGAGCAGCAAGCTGCAGGCGTGCGCGCGCGCGATGCTGCCAGACATACTTATCAGCCAGGTGACTGACTGGATGGGCGTAAGGCCATCGACGCCTGATAGCCTGCCGATCATCGGTCCCCATCCTAAGCATGCAGCCATCCTGTTCGCCACTGGCCATGGCCACATGGGCATCAGCGGCGCCCCCATGACGGCGGCCATTGTCTGCGACCTTGTCGCTGGACGCGCCCCCAGACTCTCCTGTGCTCCTTATCGTGTGCGGTGACGTGAGCCGAGCAAAAGGTTTAATGTTGCGCCGCCTCTAGAAATGCTATAGTGCATTTTTCAAATGATATAGCACAATAGACCGGAGGAGACTTCATTGAGACGCTGGATAAGAGGAATTGTCGCGGCAGCCCTGAGTGTGGCCACCCTAATCGGGCCGGCCTCCATGCCGGCTCGAGCCGAAGACCCCTCCCTGGTGCTCGATCGCATCAAAGCGAGCGGCAAGTTGCATTTTCCAGTTATGGTCGCGGAGGAGCCGGGCTACATCAAGGACCCGCGTTCCGGCGAATGGAGCGGCTTCTTCGTAGACTGGGGCAAGGATATTGCCGGTCTGCTGGGCGTTCAAATCGAGTATTACGAGACCACCTGGGGCAACCTCGCAGCGGACTTCCAGGCCGGCAAGATTGACCTCGCGGTGGCACTGAACCCCAACCCCCGCCGCGGCCTCGTCGTCGATTACGTGCCTGGCGCCATCGTCGAGGGCATTTGGGCGCTCGTTGCCCGTCCGGGCTTCGAACCGAAGACTTGGCGCGAGATGGACACCAAGGAAGCTCGCATCGCCGTGCAGAAGGGGGGTACCATGCAAGTGATCGCCGAGTCGGTCATCCCCAATGCCACCATCGTCGTCGTCCCCTCGCGCGACCAAGCCATCCTGGAGCTTCAGTCGGGCAAGGTCGACGCCATGATAGTCGCCGACCAGGACGCCGCCTTCCTCGACGCCAAGGGGATCGGCAAGGCCGTGGTACCAATGCCCGTGCTGCGCAATCCGTCCACCATCGGCATCCGCCGCGAGCCAGGCAATGCTGGGTTTGCCAATTTTCTGGCCAACTGGATGTCGCAGCAGAACTCTCTAGGTCTCGCATGCTCGCGCATCACCCGCTACATGCTCGAGCGCGGCATTGACATGAAGGTGGTTCCCCAGTCTGGAAAGTACTGCTGACCATGCGCACCAGCCGTTTCTTCACCGTAATCGACAGTCATACCGCAGGGCACCCCACCCGAACGGTTACCGCTGGGATCCCTCCGTTGCGCGGGCGCAATGTGCGCGAACAGCGAGACCATTTCCGCGCCGTCCATGATGGATTGAGGGGGCTGCTGCTTCACGAGCCGCGCGGGCATGCTGCCATGGCGGCGGCGGTGCCCGTGCCATCCCGCGAGGCAGATCAGGGGCTGTTTTTCATCTTTTCGTATATGTACGCCGACATGTGCGGTCATGCCACGATTGGCTACATCGCCAGCCTGGCTGCTACGGGTGCGCTCCCTGCAGGCTTTGAACTAACCGGCATGTCCATCGAGACCCCGGCAGGCATCATTCATGTGACCGGCACGTTCGAGGCAGGTCAGTTGACCTCAGTGGTGCTGCGCAACGTGCCCTCCTATCTCGCCTCCGCCGACGTGACCATTGAAGCTGAGGATCTCGGCACAGTGACCTGCGACATCGCCTATGGTGGCATCACATACGCCTTGGTTGACGCGCGCCAAGTGGATCTCCCCTTCGACCTCAATCACGCCAGCCGCTGGTGCCGCGCGGGCATAGCCATCAAGCAGGCGCTCAACGCCGCCAGCAGCCACCCTCAAGTTGACAGTGTGCTGTTCCATAACGCCATCGAGGGCGGCGCCCGACATCTGGTAATCTTGGCAAGCAATAAGTTCGATCGCTCACCCTGCGGCACTGGTACCTCAGCGCGCCTGGCGCAGCTCCACGCGCGTGGAAAGTTGATGATCGGCGCGCCTTACCGCGCCGAAAACATTCTCGGGGTGCCCTTCACGGCCAAGGTCGTGGATGTGGCTCAGGGCAAGGGCGGCCAGCCCGCCGTGATCCCCGAAGTGCGGGGCATGGCTCATATCAGCGCATTTTCCACCCTCGTGCTGGAAGCAGACGATCCGCTGCCCGCTGGTTTCCTTCCCAACTGACGGAGAGCGCTATGAAATTCGACCCGTCGGTCGTCCTTGCGAATTGGGATATTCTCGCCTACGGCCTGCTCATCACTTTGAAATACACGTTTTATACCTGTGCCATCGGCCTAGCTATCGGTCTATTGGTGGCCCTGCTTCAACTCACTCCCTGGCAACTATCGCGCTGGACCGGCCGAATTTGGGTAGAGTTCTTCCGCAACATCCCACTGCTGGTGTTGCTCATGTGGGTGTATTATGCCCTGCCCATCTTCCTGCAGATCCAGATTGGCAAGGAAACGGCGGGCATCCTCGGTCTCGGGTTTTATGCCAGCGGCTTCTATGCCGAGATCCTGCGCGCCGGTATCCAGTCTATCGACCGTGGCCAGACTGACGCCGCCGTTGCGCTGGGCATGGGATACATTCAGCGCATGAAGCGGATCATCCTGCCGCAGGCACTGCGCCGCATGGTTCCACCGCTGGTGGGCCAGACCATCATGCAGCTCAAGAACACAACGCTCCTCTCGGTGCTGACCATCCCCGATTTGCTTTATCAGGCGGGCTACATAGCCAGCTTCACGTACCGGCCAATGGAGGTCTACACGGTCATCGGCGCCATCTTCATCCTCATCCTTTTCCCCCTCAGCGCTCTTTCGCGCCGGTTCGAGCGCAAGGAGGCCGCGTGATGACCGGAACGTCCACCGAAGTAGTACTGAGCGTACGCAGCATCGAGAAGTCCTTCGGGAAGCAGCATGTACTCCGCGGCGTAGATCTTGAGGTGCATCGCGGGGAGGTGGTCTGCCTGATCGGCGCCAGCGGCTCGGGCAAGACCTCGCTGCTGCGTTGCATGAACCTGTTGATGGAACCCGACCAGGGCGAGATCATCATCGAGGGCGCGCCTCTTTTCCGCCGCACCAGGACCGGACGGCTGAAGCTGTCAAGCGCGCAGGTTAGCGCGGTGCGCATCAAGACCGGCATGGTATTCCAAAACTTCAACCTGTTCCCCCACCGCACGGGGCTGGAGAACATCATCGAAGCCCCGCTCGTGGTGAAGAAGGTGCCTCGTGCCGAGGCCGAGGCACGGGCTCGCGAGCTTCTCACCCGCATGGGCCTTCCTGACGCCGGGCACAAATACCCGTCACAATTGTCGGGCGGCCAGCAGCAGCGCATCGCCATCGCCCGTGCGCTCGCCATGCAGCCCACCATCATGCTGTTCGACGAGCCGACATCGGCACTGGACCCGGAACTAGTGGGCGACGTGCTCGCCGCCATCCGCCAACTCGCTGCCGAAGGCATGACCATGGTCATCGTCACCCACGAGATCGGCTTCGCCTATGAATTGGCCGATCGGGTGGTCTTCATGGACCAGGGCGTGGTCGCCGCCAGCGGCGCTCCGCGCGAACTCCTACTGTCGGGTGTCAACCCAAGGCTCGCGGCTTTCGTCGGACGCTTCACGGAACAGGCCCGCCTTCTCGGTCCCCTCGCGGCCGCGGCGGACGCAGCTTCAACCACATCTCGCAACAGAGGATAATAGATCATGGCCGATGCAAACTGGGGCGGTATCTTCCCCGTTCTCGTCACTCCTTTCGGAGCCGATGGCTCGCTCAATGAGACCCGATATAAGACCCTCATCGACGACGCCATTACCAATGGCGCAAAGGGCATCATCGCGGCTGGCAGCACTGGCGAATTCTATGCTCTCACCAAGACCGAGCGCGCGCGCCTCTACAAATTAACGGTAGACCATGTGGCCGGCCGCGTACCCGTCCTGGCAGGCGTCGCCGACCTGCGTGTCGAAGATGTACTGGAAGCGTGCCAATCCGCCGTGGCGGCGGGCTGCGCGGGCGGCATGATCCTGCCACCCATCTACGCCATGCCGAGCCCGCGTGAGATCGTGGCCTTCTTCGAGCACATCTCCGGTAGCACGTCGCTGCCACTGATGCTTTACAACAGCCCGCGCCGCGCGGGTATCGACATCACCCCGGCCCTGGTGGAGCAACTCTCCGCCCTGCCAACCGTAGTCGCCATCAAGGATAGCTCGGGCGTCATTACTCAGGTGAGTGAGCTTGTGCAGCGCGTCGGCGATAGGATTCGTGTCTTCGTCGGCTACGAAACCATGATCGTTCCGGCCCGCGCCGTTGGCGCCCATGGAGTCGTCGCTATGGCGCACCAGATCGCCGGGCCCTTGATCCGCGACTACTGGGACAAGGCGCTCTCTGGCCATAAGGCGTTGGATGACCTCGGCCGCGACGTCTTCGCCTTCTACCGGTGCTTCCAGTCCGGGGCCTATTACGCGGCCATCAAAGAGACCATGAGCCAGCTTGGCCGCGACGCCGGTGGTCCGCGCCTGCCGCTGCTGCCATTGGCAGACGAACAGAAAGCGGCCATCGCCAAGATCATCGCCGAAGCCGGCCTAGCTCGTTGGGCCACCGCCTAAGGAGAGCCAACATGCCTTCTAATTCTATCATGCTGGAGCCACCAATAAAAGCATCGGCTGTCAGATGTAGATATAACCAGCGGCTGCAATGCAAATAATTGCATGAACAGTTGGCAGCTGAGCCAACATCAACGACTCGCTTCAGAACTGCTTCGACTCGAAGGATCCGTTCCAATCGGACTTCTACCCACGTCTGAGCGCACCGTACTCTGTCCAAGGAACTAAAGTATGTATCCGAAACTGGCAATGCTCATCGACGGTGAATGGATCGAGGAAACCAATGCTGGCAGTGAAGTCGTTCTCAATCCTGCCACAGAACAGCCCCTCGGCGTGCTGCCGCACGCCGGAACGGCAGAGCTTGACCGCGCACTCGCGGCGGCAAACCGGGCCTTTGACGGCTGGAAGCGCACCTCGCCTTACGAGCGTGGGCAGATCATGCGCCAAGCCGCTGACCTGATGCGCGAGCGTTTAGACCACATTGCTACGCTGCTAACGTTGGAGGAAGGTAAGACCCTGGCGGAGGCGAAAGGTGAGATCACCGCCGCGGCAGAGTTCTTTGACTGGTTCGCAGAAGAGGGACGGCGCAGCTACGGCCGTGTCATCCCGGCGCGCGTCCCCGATCTGCGCCAGACGGTTACACAGGAGCCGGTTGGCCCCGTCGCTTGCTTCACGCCGTGGAACTTCCCTGCAGTGACGCCCGCGCGCAAGATCGCTCCTGCTCTTGCCGCTGGGTGCACCTGCATCATAAAGCCGGCTGAGGAAACGCCGGGCACAACGCTAGAAATAGCGCGGGCGCTCACCGATGCAGGGCTGCCCAAGGGCGTGCTGAACGTGGTCTTCGGTGTGCCCGCAGACGTGTCCGCGTACCTCATTCGTTCACCTGTGATCCGCAAGATCTCCTTTACCGGATCGACTCCGGTGGGACGTCACCTCGCTCGACTAGCAGGAGAGACCCTGACAGTGGCCACCATGGAGCTGGGCGGCCACGCGCCCGTGATTGTCGCGAAAGATGCTGACATTCAGCGAGCGGCGGAGCTCTCGATGGCCATCAAATTGCGCAATACTGGCCAGGTCTGCACCTCGCCGACGCGTTTTTTCGTCGAACGCCCGATCTACGAAGAGTACCTTGAACACGCGCGTGCCTTCGTGGAGAAGCAGGTAGTGGGCGACGGCCTGCGAGCGGGCACCACGGTCGGTCCCCTCGCAAATACCCGCCGCATCGCTGCCATGGATGACCTAATCGCCAACGCCCTCTCCCATTCGGCCCGGCTAGTAGCCGGAGGTGAACGACTGAAGGGGACGGGACTGTTGTACAGACCCACCATCTTGGCGGACATTCCCGACCAGGCAAGGGCCATGACAGAGGAACCATTTGGCCCGCTTGCGCTGGTACAACCTGTTGATGACATAGAACAGGCGCTCGCACGGGCGAATGCATTGCCTTACGGTCTGGCCGGATATGCCTTCACCCGCTCCGCCGCGACTGCCAACCGCATAGCGGAGAAGCTGGAGGTGGGCGTTATCGGCATTAACCAGATGGTGGTGACGATCCCCGAAACCCCCTTCGGTGGAATCGGCGACAGCGGCTGGGGCCGCGAAGGCGGCATCGAGGGTCTAGAGTCCTACACTGTACGAAAGTATGTTGGCCATCTTCATGTTTAGCAAAGGATGAGACGGAATGTTTAGCAGAGGATGAGACGGAAAGGAAAAGGGGCGCGGAGCATGGATGAGACACTGTCGGGTTGGCGTCCGCGGCAGCTAGCCGCTAAGGGGCCGCGCTACCTTGCCTTGGTCGATGCTCTGGAGCAAGATATCGCCGACGGCCGGCTGTCCGATGGCGACCGCTTGCCACCGCACCGTGACCTAGCACGAGAGCTTAGTCTTTCCGTCGGCACCGTCAGCAAAGCCTATCAGGAGGCCGAACAGCGCGGCATCGTCAGCGGCCATGTCGGACAGGGCACTTTCGTTCGTCGCCGTTCCGCCGCCCGCGCCGAGACGGCGGCAAGACGAGAACAAATCAATTTAGCGCTGAACGTGCCCGCCGAGGGGAGCGAAACGCACATTCTGTCCGCGTTGTTTGGCGAGGTGATCCGCGAGCGTGATCTTGCACCGTTGCTAGGCTATCACCCCCACGGCGGCATCCATTGGCACCGCGAAATCATCGCCGCCTCGCTGTCTGACAACAGCTTCACCGTCGAGCCGGCACGGCTATTCCTGTGCAACGGCGCCCAGCACGCCATCGACACCGCCCTGCGCCTGGTGGCAAAGCCCGGCGACAGCATCTTGGTCGATGCCTTCACCTATTCCGGCTTCAAGGCTATTGCTGCAGCCTGCCATTTCAACTTGGTGCCTGTGGAGATGGATGAGGAGGGAGTAGATCCAGAGGCGCTGAAACAGGCCTGCCGCACGTCCGGCGCACGGGTGCTCTATTGCATGCCAACGCTGCAGAGCCCGACGGCCCGCACCATGAACCTTGGCCGGCGTCGCCGCATCGCTCAACTGGCCGAGGAGTTCGATCTGATCGTCATCGAGGATGACGTGTACAGCTTTTTCTTCACCGAGCGTCCTGTGCCGATTGCCTCGCTGGCACCGGACCGCACCTTTTTCGTCACCTCCTATTCCAAATGCGTCGCGCCAGGCTTCCGACTCGGCACATTGACGGTCCCGACGGCCTACATCGCTCAGGCCGAGCTCCTCCTGCACGCTTCGGCCTGGTTTGTGGCTCCCATGCTAAGCGAGGTGTTGGTGCGGCTGATCGAGAACGGCAAGCTGGACGAACTGGTGGGTGAGCGTCGCCAGCAGGCGCTGGAGCGTTACGGTGTGTTCCTCGACATCTTTCCCAAGGCCCCAAAATTGCAGTTCCCAGCCTTCTACGCCTGGTTGCCATTGCCGCATGAGTGGTCGGCCGATCAATTAACCGCCGCTGCGCGAGCGCGCAGCATACTTGTGACACCACCCATAGCCTCCGCGGTGGGTGAGGGTGACCCCGGCGGAATCCGCATCTGCCTTGGTGCGCCAAAGGATCCTAGAGAACTCTCCACCGTGCTTCAGATTCTGCGCGACATCCTGGGTCGCCACCCAATAAGAGTCGCTTCTGTCGCATAACCGTTGGTCATTCTGCTTCCGGTGAGCTCAACGTTGTTGGCCGCCAAGCACACACTTTTTCGGGACGATGGACGCCTAGCTCGCATGCCGAGCGCGTCTTCGCATTGATCGACAAGTTCGTCGCGGAGTTTGTGGGTAGGTCCAATTGGTTCCATGGAGCGCGCCGCGTGCGTTCGATGGGTGGCGCCACCACGTTCGTAACCCCAGAACCGAAGTGCACACTAGAGGAGCGGCCCAACAGCCAGAAGGACAGCGCTGATCTGTGCGTCGGGCCAGAGCACATCGCACTGTTTGGTCATACCGAAAGCGGCATGGGTCGTGAGCCAGAACAAAACATTATTGAAGGTGTTGTTCTTGACGTCGTGGCGCTAGGATCGGACGTACACGTAGTCGTTGAGTTAGCGGACAGAAGTAGTTTCTGTTAATCCAGAAAAATCTAAGCAAAGGGATTGGAATCGCGCCTGGGCAACCGGTGGGCGTTGGTTTGTCAGCATCGGATGTCCTGGTTTTTTAGGCCTCGGCGATACGGGGGCTGTGCTATTCGTCGCAAGGCTCAGTTGGTGCGTGATGGGCAAATATGCGCGCGGTGACCTTGCCCCCAGTTTCTATCCAGTTTTGAGTTCGTTTCCGGCGTGGGTTGTGCCCTGCTGGGCCGGTGAAGGGACGGGCGCTCACGCGGAGACTTTGGCATAGCGTCTCGAAAGCCCTGCGACGCGTAAGCATGCGCCGCCCGGCGATGGTGCCGTACTGCCCAGGATCCGCAGGCTAGTCGACCAGCGGCCGAACTATGGCTATCGGCGCATCACGGCCTTGCTCAACCGCGAACGGCGCGACTAGGGTTTTGCCGCTGACATCTAGCTTCTAGATGATGTCAATATACAAACTGCATTTGACCGAAGCCGCCGGGCAACTGATATTCGAGTGAATGCAAGCGCCAGTCGGTCGGCCAAGAAAAATATGCCAATCGGCCATAAACAACAGATGCTCAGCATTGCGACTTTCCGGATCTCCAGAACGAGGCAAGGAATTGGCGCCGCTACTTCGACCAGAATACCGCGTCCGGGTATCTGGTAGATAACACAACGCGTTTCGTGGCTCATTCGACGCGATGGACCATGTTAATTTCTCTGTCGAACGCGGCGAGATCCACGCAATCGTTGGCGAATCTGGCTCCGGCAAATCCACACTGGCCCGGGTCGCCACGCGCCTTCAGGTGCCCACCAATGGTCGAATGCTGATGAACGGAGAGGATGTAACGTTCCTGCGGTCACGCGCCGAGTTGCGCGATTACCGGAGGCGGGTCCAGATGATCTTCCAGGATCCTTTCTCGTCGATCAATCCTTCGCAGACGATCTTCGACCATGTCGCCGAGCCACTCATCGTCAACGGAATGAACGGCCGCGCGCAGAGCCTGGCCGAGAAAGTGCAACGCACCCTGGCGTCTGCAGGCCTGCGTCCTGCTGAGATATTCGCACCGCGCTATCCCAAGGAACTGTCCGGCGGTCAGCGACAAAGGGCCGTCATCGCCGGCGCGCTGGTCATGGAGCCCGAACTGGTGATCGCCGACGAGCCGGTCAGCATGCTCGACGTCTCGGTTAGCGCTGAGATCATCAAGCTGATGCTGCAACTTCGGGCCTCGCGGGGACTCGCCTATATCTTCATTATGCATGACTTTCATCTAGCCGCAGCCATTGCCGATCGCGTGTCGGTTATGCGCGGGGGACGTATCATCGAAGCCGGGTTGCCGGGCGATGTTCTGAAAAGGCCCAGCGAAGACTATACCCGCCAGCTTCTTGCCTCTGCTCCAACTCTCGACGAGGCGTTGGGCCGGAGAGCGGCACGGGTATCAAATGCCAGCGGACTGAGCCGCCCTATGCCGTCACAGGGCATTTGTTAATCGGCGTGATCAAGAGCTGCATCTCTGGTCGGTGCGCTCAGTACGTGCGGAGCTCGTGTAATTGTGGTCCGATCCCGACTTGACGAACGGCGTGAATTTAGTCGCGCATTTGGATTGCAGCCCCTTCCTGGGGAAGCGCTCCCTCAACAGTTGAGGAATTTCGTTGCGGCAACTTTGAAAGCGCTCTCTTCGGCGATCCCGCTGACTGGCCTTCCATTTTCGGATTTCCGAGTAGGGCCGCTGTCAGCAGAATCGAGCTTGTGGAACAAGCTGGACGCGATTCCGGTGTCCGCAAGGGCCACCGTGAATATCTCAGCGGAGACAATGAGCGCGCTGATCCCTCCTACTGGTTCTCAGCGTCGCATGTCTTGGCGTGATCTTGATAACTCATAACCATTGCGTGCTGGCGATAATGCCACGTCATCTCCCCCGACGGCCGCAGGCGCGCCCGAAGGAAGCGCTGCAATTTGAAAAATCAAGATTGGCAAAAGGAAGTCATGGATATGAATAGCACAGCGTCAGCAAGCAATCTTGCATCTTCGGCAAGCCAAAAAGTCCCGGAACACTTGTCAATATTTTTTTCTAGGCAACAGCCGGAGTTCTCCCAAATTTTCGAGGCAGTAAATGACTTGCCGATTGACGACACCCACTGCCATCTTATTACCGATCAAGATGCTTTCACAACGCCGCAAAGGTATCTTGAGCGTATATCCCTGGCGGGTTTTCCAATACCGAGCTACTTTCCAAATGGCGTCTATACTCAGTGGCTGAACGGTGACGAAGCAGCCAAATATGATCTAAACAAAAGGTTTGACATACAGAACAAGGTTGATGGAATAACCTATAATCTTTCTCAGAGCATTTTTATCAAATTTTTGGTGAAAGAACTGGCGCAATTCTTAAAGTGCGACCCGACGCTGGAGGCAGTCATTGAGGCCCGCAATGACCGAGGAAAAGACTATTGGGTGTACGTAAACAGTTTGTTTGGTGACGCGAATTTTCAGAACATAATGCTAGAAACCGGGGTGCTTGAAGGTCGCGGCCCCGAAGCAATATCGCGCTTTGAAGAAGCTATCTTACCCTGCCAATCGCACCGCATCAGCCGCATCGAGCAAGTGCAAAAAGAATTTTTCCACCTCAATATCCCGTTTGATGATTTCGAAAAACGTTACATCGAGAGACTGCACGAAATATTGGACGGAAATGGAAACTTCGGCAAGCCTTCTTTCGGGATGAAATCTTATCTCCTGCCAGATATCGGACTGATCCGCCCCTTGTATGATCGCCGACCCGCTGAGTTATCTTGGCAGGCGCTGAGGAATTCGTTTGATAAGCGCCCGGATATGGACAGAGAAGAAGCTGCGCAAGTTACTAAGGATCTGTGCCGCTATACTTTCACTCTCGCCCTTGAGGAGTGCCTAAAACGGGACATGCCAATGCAGATCCATACCGGTGATGGGGAAGCGCCTTGGGTAACACTTCGAAATCAAGACCCATTCTACCTAGAAGAAGTTTGCAGGTTTGACAAAGGCCAAATGATGCGAGCGCCAAAAATCATTCCGCTTCATGCAGGTTATCCCTCCGTCGGCAAGGCTGCGTGGCTAAGCCACCTCTATCCCAATTGCTACTTCGAATTGTCAATAATGACTCCGCTTGTTCATCAGAATCTGTATCAGCGGTATATGCAGGTGATGGAGGCAGTCCCCCTTTCCAAAATCCTTTTCGCCAGTGATGCATTTCACGTTCCCGAGCTTTATTGGCTTTCCGGTCGGTGGGGAAAGCGGTACTTAGCGAAAGCGCTTACAGACTATGTTGTGGGCGGAAGTCTCAGTATCGAAGAAGCAGTCGAGGCTGCCCGAATGATCCTCTATAAAAATAATAGGGCTGTGTACAACCTTGATTTGGTATAGTAGTGTACCACGTGGCGAGGATGATCCCGGTTCCGACAGGCTGACTAAGGCGCCTCGGGATCTGTTTGTGCTTGGCTAGAGCAAACGAGGCAATCGCCGCCCAGCTCCCTCTGGCTGGCGATAAGCTGCGTCACGGGTTCATCACACGGTCGCCGAGAACCTCGTGGGGACGGAGCACGGCACAGTAAACCACACCCGCTCTATCGCGCGCAATTGCTAATCCGGCATGCCTAAAGCCTGGCAAAGGAGCTTTCGTCTATGTCATCGCAGATATCACGCTCTCTCGGGACTCCTGCAACTCGAACAACTCGAATGCAGATTGGCGCCCGGCACGTTACCGTCAGTAACCGGCGTGACCGGCTCGATCCGACAGGCCACGACGTTCGATTTTCCCGTCGTCACCCGGCGGCAGAGGCCAGCATGACAGCCCGGCCTCCCGCGCCCGTAGCAAATAGGTCGATACTGTCGTCTTGCTGATCTTCAGCCGTTTCGACACTTCACGCACCGAAAGACCCTGCTCATGGGTGAGGCGCAAGATCGCTTGGATATCCCTCACGCTCGTTCGTCTCGCTTGCTTCCGTCTCGGCATGGCCCCCTCTCAACATCATCGTGAGAGGCCAAAACTGCCAGAACGGCGCAGCCAAGAACCGACCGCTAAATCCGCTCCCGAAAATTGCCGATCAGGGAGTCCGATCTTGAGGCAGATGTCGCCGCCTGCGTGACGCGGATGCGAGCCGCTCATCCGGAAGTCGCAGCGTTGCTGTTTGAGTGTACGTGGTTTCCGGCGGTGGCGCCGGCACGCCGCATCACAGGGCTGCCCACCTACAACCTAGGGACCCTCTACCGCATGACGCTGGCGTGCATTGCCTGAGGTTAGAGTGCGGGAGAGGCCGTCACGGGGCATCGACAATCGAGTGAACCTGGTCGAGAGGACGCTCGCTGCCTGAAATCGGAATTTTGAGATCGCGTTGAGTAAGCAAAACATCTTGCCCGGTGTCGGTCAAGGCAACTAGAAAAGGGAACAAACATGAGCTTTTGGGTTGAACCGCAGACGTTTCATGCAGACGGCGTCGTCCGTTATCGCAGTCGGCGCGCTGTCTTCCGTCGCTAGCCGGGCTTCAGCGCAATCATCAGGCGAGTTAACGGTTGTGGTTGGCGGCGGCGCTTGGGCCAGGGCCAATATGGACGCCTATGGAACCGTTCCAAGCTGAGACTGGGATCAAGGTGATAATATCACCGACGAGCTAACCAGTCCCCAGCTTGAACTGATGGTAACCAATAACAACGTTACGATCGATGTGGCAGACCTAGGCTCAGGAACGGCGATTCCCCCATTTGAGAAAGGCCTCCTCGAAAAGATCGATTACTCGATCTACAAGAAGGAGGAGCTATTAGACGGAATCGTGAATTTAGCAAACAACCGTTCGGCGTTGCATCGCTGTTCTATTCCCTCAATATGGTTTACAACACTGAGACGTGCCCGGCTGGTAAGCCACGACCTACCACTTGGGCCGAGTTATGGGACGTGAATAGTTTCCAGGCGTTCGCATATTCGCAAGTGACTACGCTGAAGGTCAGTATGAGGCAGCTCTGCTCGCGGATGGGGTCGCTGCCCAATGGACATTGATCGCGTTTTCGCGAGCTTGCAAAAGATCAGGGCCCACGTCCGCAAATGGTGGGCGACCGGCTCCGAGATCCAGCAGCTAATGCACGATAAAACTGCCGACCTTTTCCAATCCTATGATGGACGAGCGCTTACATTAAGCGAAGAGGGCGCGCCGATCGAGATCGATCGGAGCTAGGCCATACATATGTCGTCCTTGTGGGTCATCGTGAAGGGCAGTCCGAATGCGCAAAATGCCCAGAAATTTCGAGTTCGCGACCCGCGCCGAGCGCCAGGCGGCCTTTGCACAGCTCATCCCCTACGGCCCTAGCAACCTCAATGCTTCCAAGCTGATACCAGAGGACCTAGGCCGCAAACTTGCCAACCATCCTGATTACATGGTGAGCAGCATTCCCAAGAATTGGCAGTGGTACGTCGAAACGGGATCGGATGGCTTGACGAACAATGAGCGGCTGGCTCAGCGCTGGAACGAGTGGATTCTTCAGTAGGCCAGATTCCAAGATAATCGGCAAGGCGGCCACCCAGTCCGTCGACTTGCCGATGCTGAACATGTCGATGAAGCCACAATGTCGGACGTGTTCGTTGTGGAGAAGCAGGGGGGCCTACGGGCGATCCAGCCATTATCAAACGCGGCGGCGGCCGCCACAGTTGTGCCGCCGCGCCATTATTTGCAGAGGATCACCCATTGGATCAAAGTATGGCGCCTGCGCAGATCTAATTTCGAGACGTCACCAAGTTGCACGGCCAGGTAGCGGTCCAAGACCTGTCACTGACAGTTCGTCGCGGGAGTTCCTGACAATTCTCGGTCCGAGCGGTTCGGGCAACGGCTTTGATGCTGCTCGCTGGCTTCGTGGCACCCAATGGGGGCGACATCCTTTTCTCTGGCCGACTCAGTCGCGGCCGTTCCGTCCTATCGCCGTGACAAGGGCATCGTCTTCCAAAGTTTTGCGCTCTTTCCGCACCTTCACGGTCCGGCGAAATCTGGAGTTTCCGCTCGAAATGCGCGGCATGACGGCGCAGAGAGAGCAACGCGGGTAGTCGAATCTTGAGCGCGTTCACCTCACAGACTTGGGTGGACGCATGCCATCTCAGTTGAGTGGCGGCCAGCAACAGCGCGTGGCGCTTCCACGCGCGCCGATTGCCGAACCGCCGTTGCTCTTCGATGAGCCGCTCGGCGCGCTTGACCGCAACCTTCGCGAGCAGTTGCAAGTGGAAATGAAGCGCCTGCACAAAGAATTCGGCATCACCACCATCTGCGTCACTCACAATCAGGAGGAGGCGCTCACCCTGTTGGATCGCATCCTCGTCAATGCGCGCCGGGCGGATCGAGCAGACCGACACGCCGGAGGCGCTCTATGACAGGCCTGCGACGCGCTTCGTGGCGAATTTATAGGCGAGGCCAACATCTTCGAAATCCCAGTTTCAAGTCGAATCCGATGTCGCGCCTCCGGCCGGTACCGCCTGCGTTGGCACTCCCGCAGCGCCGAAGCGAGCCGATGCGGACCAACGCCAGTCCGTTGCCGGCACCGTTAATGACATGATCTATGCTGGCCCGCTGCGGAAATACCGTGTGCGCGTCGGGAGCAGCATGCTTGTCGTGCGCGAGCATGTCGCCACAGGGCAGCAGATTTTCCGTCCCAACGACGAGGTACGCCTCGAGTGGCTGCGGTCGGACGTTCGCTTTGTCATTGCCTGATCGCTGAGAGGGAATGCAGACGCTTCAGACGTTCGGCCGGATGCCCATCCATCGCGTGGCCAGATGGCTATGATACAGAAACCCTATTTGACGCAAGCCGCTGTTACTGGTGAATCTTCGATGAGAAAAGACGTGAATTGGCCATGCATTCGGATTGTCACCGAATCTCTAGTTAGTTGACCGGCGCGCGCCCTCTAAACAATAAGCAAGCAATTGAGGTGATCGATGACCATTAGATCAGAAGCTCTACACGCGGGCCTTCCATTCCCATACGCCGAGTATGAACGGCGACATCAGAAAGTGTTCGAGGCTATGGAACGAGCCAACCTCGACGCCCTCTTGGTAACCGCTCAAGGCCATCTTCAGTATCTTAGCGGATATGACGCGCGCGGGGCATACTTCATGCCGTTCCCATTGATTCTCGTACCGGGACAAAAGCCGACCTTTGTCGTCCGAGAGTATGAACTGGGTGGCGTCCGAGCAGGCAGCTGCGTCCAGGAAATACTTACTTACAGAGAGCAGTTTGATTTTGCGCCGGCGTGCGCCGATGCTATTCGGCGTCTCCGGTCGAAGGGGGGCAGGATTGGGCTTGAGCTCGGCTGCTGGGGTCTTGCGCCAGCGGACGTTAGTGCTCTTCAGGCGCAACTTCCAGATATGAAAATCGCTGACGCGACTCGTCTCGTAGCGACAGTGGCAGCGGTAAAAACGGAGATGGAACTCGAGGTCATGCGGTTTGCTATGGAAATGACTGACGTGGCCGTTCGGACATTTCAGTCTTCCCTGCGGGAGGGTATTACGGAAGCGGAAGTGGCTGGGAACATTGACCGCGAAGTCGAGAAGGCCGGGGGTGTAGTACAGGCGACTTCCTCAACTCTGCTGTTCGGCGAACGGACGAAACTTTCACACGGTAGTCCCAAGCAGCATCCGATCGGAAAAAATCAGCCCGCCTTTTTGGAAATTGGTGGCGTGAAGAACGGCTACGCCTTTGGGCTGGTCCGGAGTGCCGTACTTGGTCGACATGCCGAGACTGAACTTCTGCACGAACTCTCGATTGAAGTTCTGGAGGCAGTTATCGCTACGATTAAGCCTGGTGCGACCGCCGGTGCAGTTGATTACGCTGGACGAGAAGTGCTCAAACGACATGGGCGTCCTGAGCTACTTAACCACAGGGTTGGCTACCAAACCGGCATCAGATGGGTGGAGCGTGGTAACATCAGTCTTGAGCCTGGTGCTGAGGACATACTTGAGCTAAACATGACCTTACATATGCCAATCATCTTGTGCGGAGAAAGTGGTTATCTGATTGGGACCAGTGAGCACGTCCTAGTAACGGAGCGAGGCGCGGAAATACTCAGCCGTACACCTCACACGCTCTATCATGCATGAAAGAGGGGCGGAGCTTTTTCCATACCGGGTTGAACAATTTCGAGATTTGCGGAGAGCGGCAGCCGGACGGGTGCCGCTACCTCCATCAAAATCCCGAGCTCGGGTATCCGGTACACAGGACGGTAGATCCGTGACTAAAAGTTTGGCTTCGTTCGGAATCAATCATCAATCCCATTAAAACCAGAATAGCGCACACCGGAATCGTTGCTTCGTTAAGGCGAGGGCGAAGCCGTATCTGGGAACAGCTATTTCTCTATAAACGGCGGCTGAAGAAATGAGCAAAACATCACATCTTACGTTCGATTTCGACAAGCCTGGCGTGAGCACAGGGCATCTTATTGTCGCCAAAGGCGCCGACTGCGAAGCTCTTTCGCTTCCGGTCTTCAGTCTCAATAAAGGGGAGGGACCGCGCCTCCTCATCACAGGCGGATGTCATGGCAATGAACTGGAAGGGCCAATTGTCGCGCGACGGATTATTGACTGGCTGCCAGGAGCGCAAACCTGTGGAACGGTCATCATCTTACCAGAACTCAATCCACTGGCCGTGCAGGCTTGGAGCCGCAACACGCCGATCGACGGGTTCAATCTCAATCGAGTGTTTCCGGGCCGCGCCGACGGATCGGTAACCGAACGCATCGCGGATGCAGTATCCCGCCTGTTGTTGCCAATGGCCGACACCGTATTGGATCTGCATAGCTTCGGACCACTGTGGGAATTTCCACCGGCGACCACGACGCATCCCATTGCTGACACCGACCTCATGGCCAAAACGGTCCGAATGGCAGAGGCATTCAAACTACCCATGACATTGGTTTGGGAGCACGATGACACGCCTGGAATGTTCGATACTTTTGCTCAAAATCAAGGCAAGGTATTCGTTTGCGTGGAACTCGGTGGTGGCACGGTCGGAGCCGAAGATCTCGGGATCTATGAAGCTGGAGTACGCAATGCCCTCATCGCGCTTGGACTCGTTGAGGGAAAAGCGGATTATCCGACCTTCCGTCAACGGAAGTCCAGCCAGACACTTGAGACGCTCTCGTCTGACTGGCTGAAATCGCCCGTCCGGGGCATCTTCGAACCTCGCTGCTCGGTGCTGGACGAAGTAAAGCAGGGTGATCTCATAGGCATCCTGCATCCGATGGACTCGCTGTCGGCTGGTTCCGTTGATATCCGCGCGCCTACCACATCAATCGTTTGCGCTGTAAAATCCGGACTGCATGTGGACGCCAACGATGGGGTAGCGCTCCTTGGGCGGCCGTTAATCCCTTAAGCCTCAGGAATCGACGAAGATCAAGCTGCCGGGTGCCTTGAAACCGGCCTCCTACGGCCGACTATATATCCGAGAGCGCTCATCTAGATGCGTGACCGGCTTGGTCGCGACGCCGGGACTTGTAGTGGTAGGTCGACGTGTCGAATTCCAGAACGCCGGTAGGCCCGCCGGATCGACACGTCCCACTCGCCACACGTTCCCCGCCACCAACTCGCGTTTTGCGACTAGCCTCGCAGTTTTAGGTGAGCATCGACTTGTCCACCGACAGATCGGCGACCAACTTCCGGAGCTTGCCGTTCTGCTTTAACCGCTTCATCTCGGTCGGCAGCCGTCGTCGTATTCTGCTTCCAGTTGAAGCAGGTCGCGAGGCTGATGAATCGGCCCCACGGCAGATCTCCGCCACGGGGGATTCCGTCCGACCCTGCTCCGCGTTCTGTGCGTCCGAGAAATTCGGTGCCTTCATTGTCTTCCGCTCCTCCCAGCCAAAGCATGTTACCGCGGAAAACTTCGCTTTCGAACGATCCAGTTTTCATCGATCAGAGCACCGCCGCAAGACTTGCTAAAACCGTCAGCATCACTCGCGTCGGGTTTGTTCGCAGGCATGTCGAGCGCTGCTTGGCATGACGAGCATCGCAGATCAGGGAGTGCGCGGAGCGAATGATAGAACACACGGATAAGCGGCGCCGTCTCGAATATCCGTTTGGTCG
Organism: Mesorhizobium sp. M1A.F.Ca.IN.020.03.2.1; assembly: GCF_004023205.1. Lineage (NCBI taxonomy): Bacteria > Pseudomonadati > Pseudomonadota > Alphaproteobacteria > Hyphomicrobiales > Phyllobacteriaceae > Mesorhizobium > Mesorhizobium sp. M1A.F.Ca.IN.020.03.2.1. The sequence continues at coordinate 96,222 of NZ_RZSV01000002.1, forward strand.
ACGGTGCGTTTATGGATCATCTCGATTCTAGATGACGCAGATATACAAACTGCATTTGACGGAGGGGGCCAGGAGATTGATTTTAGATGAAAGTGCCAAGTCGGCGCAAGGCCTGTCATATGGGAACAACAGATGCACTGCGTTGAGACTTTCCGGGAGCTTCAGGATGAGGCAGCCGAGTGGCGCCGCTACCTCCATCACAATCCCGAGTTCGACTACGGAGTACATAACACAGCTGGTTTCGTGGCCGAGAAGCTGGCTTCATTCGGCATCAATCATATCGAAACGGGGATTGCTGAAACCGGTATTGTCGCACTGATTCAGGGCCAGGGCGGAGACGGACCGACGATCGGGCTGAGGGCTGACATGGACGCCCTGCCGATTCGAGAAGCTTCGAACAAGCCCTGGTCTTCGCAAATACCAGGCAAGATGCACGCATGCGGCAATGACGGTCACACGGCCATGCTGCTGGGGGCGGCGAAACACTTGTCAACCACGCGCAACTTCAAGGGGTCCGTTGCCCTGATCTTTCAGCCGGCGGAAGAAGGTGGACTGGGCGGCCAAAGGATGGTCGAGGAAGGCATCATGGATCGGTTCGAGATTAGCCAGGTTTTTGGGATGCACAACGCGCCGGGCCTGGAAGTTGGCAATTTCGCGATTTGCGATGGCCCTGCCGCTGCCGCTCTTGATGAGTTCGACATTGTGATGAAGGGCAGGGGAGGGCATGCGGCCAGCCCGCATCTAACCATCGACCCCGCTGTTATTGCCGCACAAATCATCGTCTGCCTGCAGACTTTGATCTCGCGTGGCACGGGCCCGCTCGAGTCGCTCGTTGTTTCCGTCACCAAATTAGAAGCCGGTGCGGCGTACAATATCATTACAGAAAATGTGGAGATATCCGGCACCGTACGGTCCCTCAAATCTGAGCTCAGAGACTATGCTGAACGACAGATCAGGAAATGCCTCGAAGGAATCGCGCAAGGCTACGGCGCGGGAATTGAGTTCAAACACCGGCGGCTCGAACCCTCCATGGTAAACCATACGGAAGCAACTCATGTGGCGATCAAGGCGGCATGCGGTCTCGTTGGATCTCAGTCCGTAAACGATAGGAAGCGACCCAGCATGGGCGCGGAGGATTTCGCGTACATGCTTGAGGCGCGACCTGGCACTTACATTAATCTCGGCAATGGCGCGACCGCCGCATTGCACAATCCGGCGTATGACTTCAACGACGAAGCCCTGCCTTATGGCATCGGCTATTGGGTAAGCCTCGTCGAGACAGCGCTGCCTGTTTGAGACGACACCGCGACAACAACACATTCCCGTCCAGTGGCGGGAACAATGAGGAGGAACAACAATGAGCATGTCGATAAACCGCAGACGTTTCATCCATGCGGCATCCGCCATCGCAGTAGGTGCGATGTCTTACCAGTCCCGCCGCGCAGCTGCTCAGTCCCCGGGCGAACTGAGACCCTTACTTAATGGTGGCGATTACGGAAAGGCATGTATTGAAGCCTATGTAAAGCCGTTCGAAGCCGAGACCGGAATTAAAGTGACCCCGATTCTCGAAGAGGCCAGCATGGCCAAGGTTGAGCTGATGGTTTCGACCAACAGCGTTTCGGTTGATGTCATCCCCATTGGCCCTTCCACGCAACTCCAAGCTGAACGGAAGGGCTACCTCGAAAAAATTGATTTCTCCATCTATAAAAAAGACGAGTTGGACGCGATGTTGGACTTCGCCAAAACTCCGTACAGTATCGGGTCGATTGTTTACGCCTTATGCATGGTTTACAACACCGAGAAGTTCCCAGCTGGCAAACCGCGGCCAGCTACTTGGGCTGAGTTCTGGGATATGACCAAGTATCCCGGAGTTCGTACATTGCCCGGCTTGGTACAGCCTCCGCTGGAGGAAGCTCTGCTGGCGGATGGTGTGCCTGCTGACGCAATTTATCCTTTGGATTTGGATCGAGCTTTCGCGAGTCTGGACAAGATCAAGCCGCATATCCGCAAATGGTATGAGACCGGGTCCGAGCTCCAGCAGATGCTGCACGATCAGGCTGTCGACCTGGCGGACTCCTACGATGGCCGGGCGACTGCATTGATCGACCAAGGCGCGCCGATTGAGATCAATCGAAACCAGCAAAAAATGACTTGGGAAAGCTGGTGCATCCCGAAGGGCAGCCCAAATCCGGAAAACGCACAGAGATTCCTTGAATTCATCACCCGCGCGGACAGGCAGGCAGCCTTTTTGCAGCTCATGCCTTACGGTCCAACGAACCGAAACGCGTACAAACTGGTGCCAGAGAATATCGGACGAAAATTCGCTAGCCACCCCGATTACTTGGCGTCCAGCATAAGAATAGACGCCAAGTGGTACGCTGAGGTGGGATCAGACGGCATGACAAACAACGAGCGGGTTAACCAGCGTTGGAACGAGTGGCTTCTACGGTAATCCCCGATCAACCGAGATGTGGTGAAGGCGGCTAGGAACCAGTCGACCGCCTTCCCGATCTCGAAACCTTTGGAGCCGCCCCGTCCGCGCCCTAGCGATTGGGATGCAGTGCGTCTGGCGGCCGAGTCCCGGTCGTATTCGAGGATCTATCGTGACCTTGCACCTCAAAAACATCACCCTGCCGATCGAGGATGAAGCATTGGAGAAAACTCCGAGTCCGCCGCAGATTGAATTCTGCAGCGTCACCAAGATGTATGGGGCGGTCGCTGCGGTCAAGGACTTGTCACTTGCAGTCCGTCGTGGCGAGTTCCTGACCATTCTCGGGCCAAGCGGTTCGGGCAAGACCACAGCTCTGATGCTGCTCGCCGGGTTCGTAGCGCCGACCGAGGGGGACATCCTCATTGCTGGGAAGTCGGTCGGCTCGGTGCCGTCCTACCGGCGCGACCAGGGCATTGTCTTCCAGAGCTATGCGCTGTTTCCGCACCTCACGGTGCGCCGGAACCTAGAATTTCCGCTCGAAATGCGCGGCATGAAGGCCGCCGAGAGAGCAACACAGGTCGATCGAATGCTTGGGCGCGTCGACCTCAAGGATTTTGGCAGCCGCATGCCATCGCAACTGAGCGGTGGCCAGCAACAGCGCGTGGCGCTTGCTCGAGCCCTGATCGCCGATCCTCCGTTTCTCCTGCTAGACGAGCCACTGGGCGCCCTTGACCGCAATCTTCGCGAGCAGATGCAAGGCGAACTCAAGAGCCTGCACAGGGAGTTTGGCAAAACCACTATATGTGTGACGCACGACCAGGAGGAGGCGCTCACACTATCGGACCGTATCGTGGTCATGCGCGCCGGTGAAATCGAGCAGACAGACACGCCGGAAGCCCTCTACGACCGGCCCAGGACGCGATTCGTGGCGAATTTCTTAGGCGAAGCAAACATCCTCGAAAATCCCGGGTTCAAGGTCGAATCCGATGTCACGCCGCCGTCCGGTACCGTACCCATGATCCGGCCGGAGCGTATCTACGTTGCTGCTGCCACGGCTCCGAATCGCGCCAATGCGGACCAGCGCCAGCTCGTCACCGGCATTGTCGAAGACATGATCTATGCTGGCCCGTTGCGGAAATATTATGTGCGCGCCGGAAGCAGTGTGCTGATTGTGCGCGAGCACGTCGCGGCGGGACAGCCGATCTTCCGATCTGGCGACGAGGTACGCCTCGAGTGGCTGCGGTGCGACGTTCGCTTTGTCACTGCGTGAAGCCTGAGAGGGAATGCAGATGAAGACGCTTCAGACATTGGGCCGAATGCCCATCGTGCTCACTGGGCCTGCCCTCGTCGTCCTGCTCGTTGTATTCGGCATTCCGATTATCCTGCTATTCCTAACCAGCCTTAACGCACCAGCGTTTTCGGTCGTCAACTATCAGACGTTTTTCGGCCAGCCGGCGAATGTTCGCGTTCTCTTCCAGACTGTTGAGATTAGTGTGGTGGCCACGGTATTGTGCCTCCTTATTGGCTATCCCACGGCCTATCTGATCGTGGCCGGCTCGAAGCACCTGCGAATGGCGCTCATTGTGCTCGTTCTTGTGCCCTATCTGACCAGCGGACTGGTGCGAACCTATGCCTGGATCGTGATTCTTGGCGATCGCGGCCTGATCAACAATCTGCTGCTCGACTACGGACTTATCTCCAGTCCGCTGCTGCTCATCTACAACCGCATGGCCGTGTATATCGGAATGGTGCACATCATGCTGCCCATGATGATCCTGCCTCTGGTCAGTGTCATGATGGGCATCGACAAATCGCTGATGGCGGCGGCTCGCAGTATGGGGGCGCGGCCGTCCACCGCTTTCTGGCGCGTTTTCTTCCCGCTCAGCATGCCGGGCGTGCGCAGTGGCTGCCTGTTGGTTTTTGTGATCTGCCTCGGCTTCTACATCACCCCGGCCGCCCTTGGCGGGTTGGGAGACGCCATGCTATCGACCTTCATCGCGTCGCAGGTCCAGACCTCCTTTGACATGGCGCGCGTCGCCGCCTCGGCCTTTATCCTCCTGGCAGTCGCCATCGTCGTGCTCTCCATGCTTGGTCTTGATCTTTCTGGTACGCAGGGCCGCACGGCTCAACCAGCGCGGAAGCCTTGGTTGGGTCGGTCGCGTTCATTCGGCGTGCTGAAACGCGTTATCGGTGAGTTTCTCGCTCCCCGTCGGGCGAAGCGCTGGACGGCACAGCTCTACAAGGCCGGCGGTGATAGCCGTTGGTCGAAGATAGTCGGCACGGTGTTCCTCGCGCTCGTCATGATCTACCTGCTGTTTCCGGAACTTCTGGTCGTCATTATGTCATTCAGCGCAGGAAGGTCTTTGGAATTCCCACCCTCGGGCCTTTCGCTGCAGTGGTACCGCTCCTTCTTCGGCGATCCGGGCTGGTACGAAGCCGCCTGGGCCAGCATCCAGATCGGCATAGTGGTTGTTATCCTGTCGACCATCGTCGGCACCCTCGCGGCCTACGGTCTTAACCGCACCAATCCGCGGCTGCGCAGCTTCTTGACCATGGCGATGCTGACGCCGATTACATTTCCGGTTATTGTCGTTGGCATCGCGACCTATCTCGGGCTGGTCAAACTCGGGCTGCTCGGCTCGATGACCGGCGTCGTCCTGGCGCATACCATCGGCTCCATCGGCTATGTCGTGGTGATGGTTTCCGCTACGCTAGCGAACTTCGACCTGCGGCTGGAGCAGGCGGCTAAGAGCATGCGGGCTAGTCCGCTGCAGACATTCATGAGGGTGACGCTGCCACTGATCCGGCCTGGCATCATCGGCGGCGCCATGTTCGCGTTCCTTCACTCGTTTGATGAGGTCGTCATTACGTCTCTGGTGGGCGGCTTCTCGATCCGCACCCTGCCTATGAAGATGTGGGAGGATATTCGCCACCAGATCGATCCGACAATTGCCGCAGTGGCATCGCTAATGATTCTTCTGCCGGTGCTCTGCCTAATCGTCCTCTATCTCACGAGGCCGAAGGCGAGCGCCCTGCCCGTTCCAGTGGGATAAGCCACTATCCTTAATGCGTTGATCGGCATGTAACCCATGCATCACGATAAGGGTCGACATCACGGACCTACGTCGGCTGACGCTCGCGTCCGTGTCCTGAGCACCATGGCTCGGCTTCGATGGGACGGAGCGACAGTCCTTTTACTCTTTTGCTACCTGAGACGTGACAATAGCAGCAGCCCTTGAGAGGAACATGATCTACCCCCGCATTTTCGTACCGTTGTGAGCAGCTGGATACCATTTGTGAGACCAGTGTCGGAAGATCGGAAGAAGCGGGATCCCATGTTGCAAAATTCCAGCTTAGAACGATCCGATGTCTGGAGGCAGGTCAACCGCTTTCATCGTAATCTGCGGAAACGTAGCAACTATGCGCCGAAGTCCTAGACGTGCAGGTTTTGCAGTAGTTCAACGCGGGAGCAACTCTATAATTTTCTGCCTTGTGCAGCTGCTACGCCAACTCAATTGCGCGCGAGCGCATCCGGTTCTTTACCTTCATGAAGGAGTAAGAGACATCATGATGCCTGCGATGAAGCCCAAACCGCCTTACGAGGGCGCTCCAGTAGGCATCCTGATGTTCGAGCGTTCCCGCGACGCCTTCTACCGGCCGTTGGTTCCGGGTAGCGTCGGGAACGCCAGCACATGGACCGTGCCGGCGCGCTACATGACGATGCCGGGTGTCAACTTCAGCCGGATCATTGGGCCGGAGGCGGTGCAAGCGGAAGCTGTGATTGTGCAAGCTGCGACCGAACTCGTGCGCGAGGGCGCGCAGCTGATCACGTCCAACTGCGGGTTCATGATCCGTTACCAGGATGCGGTTCGCGCCGCCGTCGATGTGCCCGTGCTCCTGTCTAGCCTTGTGCTGGGTCCATTTCTCGAGCGGGTGCTTCCACAAGGAAAGGCGCTGGGCATCGTGACGGCAAGCGCGTCTTCGCTGACGCCTGATCTGCTGGAGATAGCCGGGTTGCCTTCCAACTCCGAGCGCGTGGCGATCGCCGGGCTCGAGGGTTGCCCCGTGTTCGCGGGGGCGTGGCTGACCATGAGCCGGGACTTCGACTACGATGCCGTCGAGAAGGAAACCGTCGATACGGCGGTTAACTTGGTCAAGAAGAGGCCGGACATAGGAATGCTGCTCCTGGAGTGCTCCGAGCTGCCGCCTTTCGCCGCCGCAGTGCAGCGGGCGACCCATCTTCCAGTCTACGACTTCACTTCGATGATCGAGTTCTTCGCGCAAGGGTTGTTTCGAAGGCCATTCAGTGGATTCAACAGAGGATCGGTTCGAAACTCTTGAGGGCTTGGCCATTGCCCTACGAGGAGTATGATGTAGGCGGCGTAGAGGACTGTGGCGGCGGAATCGATGTCAGCCTCGAATCCTTGTCGCGGCGCTTGTTGACCATCGAATGGAACCTGTCCATCAAGCAACGGGCTTCGACCAAGGTGGGAACCCATTCCCAACCATGCCGGTTGGCTCTCCCGACCAATGCGCCGCATCTTTCGTGTCTGACGCGAGCTATAAGATGGGCTGTCAGACCAATTTCGAGATTGGCGCCTTCTGACACCGTTATGCCTGCGCCCTGTCACGGACGGTATTTTTGGGCGAGCCAACGGCTCGGGCCCGGCACCTGCATCAAGCCGCCCTGGACGGCATCCTCGCGCAGGTCGAAACGCTACGGCCGGGAGTTAAGTGCTCTGAAGTTTCGCAAGCATTTCAGCGCGCCTTTAAACCATACGGCGTGCGAAAGGAATCCAGGAGCGGCTACTCCATCGGCCTTGG
>NZ_RZSV01000300.1:0-5614 GCF_004023205.1 Mesorhizobium sp. M1A.F.Ca.IN.020.03.2.1
GTCCTGATCCGCCGCGCGGACAAAGCCGATCTTGCGGCGATCGTCGCGATGCTTGCCGATGACGCGCTTGGCCGCGCCCGCGAGAATGCAAGCGTGCCTTTGGCGCAAGCCTATCAGGACGCCTTCGCGACCATAGACGGCAACCCGAACCATTTCCTGGCGGTGATGACGGACGGCGCCGAAGTCATCGGCACCTTGCAGATCAGTTTTATCCCCAGGCCTGTCGTTGCAGGGCGCTTGGCGCGGCCAGATCGAGGCGGTGCGCGTCGCGGCGAGCCGGCGCGGAGAGGGGCTCGGGCATAGCCTGCTGGAATGGGCGATCGAAAGATGCCGCGAGCGCGGCTGCAGGGTGGTGCAACTGACGACCAACAAGAGCCGGCTCGACGCGCACCGCTTCTACGAACGGGTCGGCTTCAAGCCGAGCCACATCGGCTACAAGCTGGATCTTTGACGCACCCGCGCCGGCGATGCCGGCGACCTCTCATCGCCGCGCCTGAACCAGAAGAAACATCGGCCGCTCGACCTCTTTGGCCAGTTCAGGCCTGGCGGCGATCTGCCCTTCAGTTGGACAGAATTCCTCCACGCTGCCGATGGTGAACCCGGCCTGGATCAGGTTGTTGAGCGTGGTGCCGAGTGTGCGGTGGTGCTTCACCACGCCCTCGGAGAACCAGTCGGTCGTGCGCGGCCCTTCCACCAGATACTGATCGACGGGCCAGACGTTCCTTCCTGCGGCGTCCACGGACCAGCCCGGATTGCTTGGAGCCATGAAGATCGGATGCTCCGTCGAGAAGACGAAGAACCCGCCAGGGACCAGGGCCTGGTAAACCGTCGCGAACAGCCGCGCGGCATCGCTGACATAATGCAGGGCAAGCGAGCTATAGGCGAGGTCGAAGCGCGCCTTCGGCAGGCTCAGCTCGTCGAGGTCGACGCGCTCATAGGCTATGGCTTCGTCGGAGCCGGCGGCGCGTGCTCGGGCGAGCATCCTTTCCGACAGGTCGAGGCCCAGAACCTGCTTGGCTCCCTGCGCCCGCGCCCAGCGGCAGAACCAGCCGAAGCCGCAACCGAGATCGACGATGCTTAGACCACCCACCTTCGGCAGCATGGCGCGCAGAACCGGCCACTCGGGCGCGCCGTCCAACCCTTCCACCGAACGATGCAGACGGCTGTAGCCTTCGAAGAAATCGGCCTTGTCGTAGATATTTTGCGCCATGCTCTTCCCGTGCTTTCGCTTGCTAACCTAGCGGTCGTTTCGTTAGCGTCCATCAGCAGCTTCAACAGGCCGTCTGTCAGTCCTTGAAGATTGCGCAAGCCGCTGCTGCCGCGACGCTTTTCAGCGGCGACCTTCGCCCGCCTCCTGTTCAAGCCGGACGCTTTGCTCTATGCCGCAATGCCACCATGTTCGCCCGGCATAGGCGAAAACCGGGATCGAAGACCGATGAATGAAGCAACCCCGCCCAATCGCTGCCGAATCGTGCTGATCGCGCCGCCGCTTGTGACTCCCGAGCACATCTGCACCGCCTTCGACGGCGGCGACGTCGCCTCGCTGATCCTGCCCGAAAACGGCATGGATGACGCCGCCTTCCAGGCCTTCGCCGAGAAGATCGTGCCGATCGCGCAGGCCGCCGGCGTCGCCGTCATCGTCGCCGGCGACAGCCGCATCGCCGGCCGCGTCCATGCCGACGGCATCCATGTCGAGGCAAACCGCCAGGAACTGGCCGAGACGATCGAGCGCTTGGCCGACAGGATGATGGTCGGGGCGGGCGGCGCCAAGACCCGCGATGAGGCGCTGGAGCTCGGCGAGGAGCGGCCCGACTACATGTTCTTCGGCCGCTTCGGCTATGACAACAAGCCCGAGCCGCACCACCGCAATCTCGCTCTCGGTGAATGGTGGGCGCAGATGATCCAGATTCCTTGCATCGTGATGGCCGGCTCCGAGCTTGCGTCGGTGGAAACGGTAGCGGCCACCGGCGCCGAGTTCGTGGCGCTCTCCAGCGCCGTCTTCGCCGACGGACTCGATCCGCGCGCGGCGGTCGCCGCGGCCAACGCGCTGCTCGACCAAATCGCGCCGCGCTTCGAGGACTGACGTGCGCTGGCCCAGGCTTTCCTTCGCGGCGTTGGCCGCGGCCTTGACGATCCAGGCGGCCGCTGCGCTGGCCGCCGAGACCCCGCCGGTGCCGCAGCCCAGACCGGACACGACCACACCCGACACGAGCGCGCCGGATACAAGCGCCCCTGCTAGCGGCGCCCCGAATACAAGCATTCCGAATATAAGCGCCCCAAATACCGGCGCCCCGAATGCTGCCGCCCCGAATACTGGCGCGGCCCATGCCGATAAGCCGATCGAAACACCGCTGCCACAGCCGGCAACGCTTCAACCGCCATCGGCCGATACCATCAATCCCGATCGCTTCGGCGCCAAGCTCCCGGACGCCGCCTACGGCGCCTTCCAGCGCGGCCTCTATAAAACCGCCTACAACCTTGCCATGGTGCGGGCCAAGAACGGCGACCCCGCGGCGCAGACACTGGTCGCCGAGATCCTGTCGCGTGGGCTGGGCGTGCCGCTCAACGCCGCAGAGGCCGCGAAATGGTATGGGCTCGCCGCCGAGCAGGGCGTGCCGGAGGCGCAGTTCCAATATGCGCTGATGCTGCTCGACGGACGCTATGTGAAGAAGGACGCCAAGGAAGCCTATGCGCTGATGCAGGCCGCCGCCGAGGCGGGCAACCGCCTGGCCCAGTTCAACTTCGCCCAATTGCTCGTCCAGCAGGATCCGGGCGATGCCGGCATCGCCAAGGCGGCTGTGTATTATGAGCGCGCCGCCAGTACCGGCCTTGCCGACGCCGAGTACGCGATGGCGCAAATCTACGCCAACGGCGCCGGCGGAAAACCGCGCGACGACGCCAAGGCACGCACCCTGCTGGCGCAGGCCGCCCGGCAGAACTACGACACCGCGCAACTTGACCTCGCCGCATGGATGATCGAGGGGCGCGGCGGCGATCGCGACCTGAAATCGGGCTTTGCCTGGATGAGGCGCGCGGCCGAAGGCGGCAATGTCGCCGCCCAGAACCGCCTCGCCAAACTCTATATGGGCGGCATCGGTACCGACCCCGATCTGATCCTGGCCGGAGCCTGGTATATCGTCGCCCGGCGCGCCGGGTTGATCGACCCGCAGATGGACGATTTCCTGCAAGGCCTCGACGACGGTCAGACCAAGCAGGCGCTGCAGAAGGCGAACCGGCTGCCCTGAAAAGACGGCTCACGGCATCGGCCATCTCCATGCGCGTTCGCGACGCCCTCCCTTGCCACTCAATGCGATTTGTGGTCTTGGAGGCGCCAAAGCGCGCTCCGCGCCAAAAATCTCATTCCGGATCAGTTCAACATGGCCAAGATCAGTGGCAGCGAAATCCGTCCCGGCTATGTCATCGAGCATGACGGCGGCCTCTGGGTCGCGGTCAAGACCAACACCGTGAAGCCCGGCAAGGGCGGCGCCTACAACCAGGTCGAGCTGAAGAACCTGATCAACGGCACCAAGCTCAACGAGCGCTTCCGCTCGGCCGAGACCGTCGAGCAGATCCGGCTGGAGATGAAGGATTTCTCCTTCCTCTACGAGCAGGGCGACGCGCTGGTTTTCATGGACACCGAAAGCTACGAGCAGCTCGAACTGAACAAGGATTTCGTCGGCGAGCGCGCCGCCTTCCTGCAGGACGGCATGATGGTCACGGTCCAGCTCTATGAGGAGCGGCCGATCGGCATCTCGCTGCCCGACCAGGTGACGCTGACCATCACCGAGGCCGACCCCGTGGTGAAGGGCCAGACGGCGGCGTCCTCTTACAAGCCTGCAGTGCTGGAAAACGGTGTCCGCGTCCTGGTGCCGCCCTTCATCTCGGCCGGCGAGCGCATCATCGTCGACACCAATGAGATCACTTACGTGCGTCGCGCAGAATAAAACGGCCAACACAGGAAGAAGAAGAATGGCGCGTTCCGCTCTCCTCAATGTCATGGTCCAGGCCGCGATGAAGGCCGGCCGGTCGCTGTCGCGCGATTTCGGCGAGGTGCAGAACCTGCAGGTCTCGATGAAGGGGCCTGGCGACTATGTCAGCCAGGCCGACCGCAAGGCCGAAGAGATCGTCTTTGCCGAACTGTCGAAGGCGCGGCCGGGCTACGCCTTCCTGATGGAGGAGCGCGGCGCCGTCGACGGCGAGGACGGCCAGCATCGCTGGATCGTCGACCCGCTCGACGGCACGACCAACTTCCTCCACGGCATCCCGCTCTTCGCGGTCTCGATCGCGCTCGAGCGCCAGGGCCAGATCGTCGCCGGTGTCGTCTACAATCCGGCCATGGACGAGCTCTATACCACCGAGCGCGGCGGCGGCGCCTTCATGAACGACCGCCGGCTGCGCGTCGCCGGACGCGCCAAGCTCACCGATGCCGTGATCGGCTGCGGCGTGCCGCATCTTGGGCGCGGCCAGCACGGCAATTTCCTGATCGAGTTGCGCAATGTCATGGCCGAGGTCTCGGGCGTCCGCCGCCTTGGCTCCGCCTCGCTCGATCTCGCCTATGTCGCGGCCGGCCGCATGGACGGGTTTTGGGAAGCCAACCTTTCGGCCTGGGACATCGCCGCCGGCGCCCTGCTCATCCGTGAAGCGGGCGGCTTCGTTTCGGATATGGATGGCGGGCAGGACATGCTGGAGGCCGGCTCCATCGTCGCCGGCAACGAGCTTATCCAACGCGCCCTCTTGAAGACGGTAAAGAAGCCGCTGGCTGCGCGCTGAAGCGCGCTATCGCATCACCCCGAAATCGGAATCGATTTCGCAGACCTCCGGTTCGGAACGGATAAGCGCAAATCAAAGGGCTGCAGCCCCCTTTGCGCGTCGAAAGGACGCGCGGCGGGCTCGTCGCAAAACCGCAACCGAAGCTTGAAATACTGATCCGCGACTGCCCAGATTATGGTTGCAGGATCATTCATGAACGACGCTCGCGCAAATACATCGATCGAAATCCCCTTTGTCGGCCGTTGGCACTATTCGCGCGCCGAGATGATCGCCGATGGCATCGTCCATGCTGTGGGCATCGTGCTGGCGATCGCCGCCGGCTCGGCCTTCCTGGCTTTAGCCGCCTTCCATTCCGGCCCGGGCGAGTATGTCGCCGCCGTCTTCTACGTTGTGTCGCTGCTCACCGTGCTGTCGATATCGCTGGCCTATAATTTGTGGCCGATATCGTGGCCGGCGAAGTGGATCCTGCGCCGCTTCGACCATGCCGCGATCTATTTGCTGATCGCCGCCACCTACACGCCTTTCCTGACCCAGCTGCACACGTCCGCGCTTGCCGTGCCGATGATCGTTATCGTGTGGAGCGCGGCGGCAATGGGCGTCGCCATCAAGATGTTCCTGCCCGGGCGCTATGACCGGCTGGCGATCCTCTTTTACCTCGCCATCGGCTGGAGCGGCGTCGTGCTCGCCGGACCGCTGGTCGCGACGCTGCCGCCTGCCTCCGTCCTGCTGCTGCTCGCGGGCGGCATCGTCTATTCATTGGGCGTCATCTTCTTTGCCTGGAAAGGCCTGCGTTTCCACAATGCCGTCTGGCATGGCTTCGTCGTCACCGGCGCCGGGCTGCACC
>NZ_RZSV01000301.1:0-606 GCF_004023205.1 Mesorhizobium sp. M1A.F.Ca.IN.020.03.2.1
GCTTGGCATCCGCGTAGTCGCTGCTCCCCTCATTCCCATCGGACGCATTCATCGCCATATCGCGCGGGTCCAGATAGCCTTCGAATGCGGATTCTGCAAAAGGACCTGCCAGACACGCAACTATCTCCCGGATCGCATCATCGCGTTCCAAACATCGATCCATATCGTCCTCGAAAATCGGCTTTCGCTTCGAGGTGAATCCTTGCGCTGAATAAAAACCCGCGCCTTCGACAACACCACCGCACTCTCCGTCACCGACGTCGGGGTAAATACTAACACTTGAGAAAGCAGGGAGTTCACGGTCGTCGTCGAACGTCTGACGGTGCAAAACGATGGCGGCCACCGCGTGCCCGGCTTCGTGATGCGCCACAAGCGGCAGATATTGGGAGGCTACATTCATGCGGTGCGGCTCTCAGGTCTAGTTTGCTTTTGCGCATAGGACCGCAATTGTCGTGCCAACTGGGAAAATCGTTTCGGGCAATGCGATCGCTCCGATAGCGTTGCGTCTCCTGTCTGACATTGTTGGGAAGTCGACACGCGCCCGTCGCAATGCGGTCGACCTTCCGCGCGAGTTGGGTGACCCGTGAAGGCGGCCGACCAGGACGA
>NZ_RZSV01000301.1:616-5605 GCF_004023205.1 Mesorhizobium sp. M1A.F.Ca.IN.020.03.2.1
GGACGATGTTGCGCTGATCGGCGACGAAGGCGCGGCCGGGCGAGATCGCGCATCAGGGGGTGACCGGCGTGTCGGCGAAGTCGAAGTCGTCGATGTCCTTGGCCAGCGGCAACTTGGCGACAGCGAACTGGTATTTGATGGAGCGGGCCTGCTTCTCCGATATCTCGGCCTGCAAGAGATCACCGACAATCCTGGGCGGCTCGTGCCGTCGCTTGATGGCGACGCGCCCATGATCTCGTCATAGGCTCTGCGCATTCCGTAGAGCTTCAGCGCTCCCATCAGTTCCAGTACCTCGGTGCGTTCCATGGCTGTTTGTCCTCCTGAGACTGTCATAGCGGGTGCAGTCGGCGACCGCTCGTGAGCTAGCTTCAGCGCTTGGGGAATGGAAAGGATCGTGCCCGGCGCCGGATCGCGGCTGCGGGCCAGGATGTTGAGGATCACCGGCGCCGACGATGCACCGTGCTCGATGGCTTCCTGACAGGCGGCCTCGACCGCGCTCAATCCGTCGGTCAGCACCCAGGTGAGGATCAACACCATCTGCCGGTCGACGTCATCAACCGCCTTGAGCTGCGCCGCACCTTCTCCATTGCCGACCGCACGACCCAGCCAAGGAACGGCGCGCGCCGTGTGCCAGGGATCGTAGGCGACCTCGTTGCGGCCAAAGGAGCGAACGTGTTCTCCCACGACCACGCCATCCTCTGGCGGATGCGATCCGATCGACATAAGCATGGATCTCGATGGGCCGACCGACGGCACTCGACAGCACCGAGTATTTGTTGTTGTCGAAGCGCACCGTGCAGGTCTTCGACACCGACGGGGGAATGCAATGGAAGCCGTCGAAGCGACCGGCAGCCGCTCCCGCTGCGGCTTGGCCGCATTCGCCGACAGCAGCCGGTCCCGCGTCTCACGCCGAGCTCCCATGCGGGGATAGGGCTGGTGCTTGCGCTCGTAGCGGAACTGCGTCTCCTCAGAACGCAGGACCTTGCGCACCACCTTGCGCGAGATCTTCAGCTCACGGCAGATCGCTTTGATCGACTTCCCCTGGACCAGCGACAGCCGACGTATCTTTGCAATCGTCTCTAAAACCAACATCCAAAACACAAATGCCTCCGATCAAGCCGGAGGCATCTTGATGACCCCATCGTTAAGGGGTCCCGTTTGGACGAAAATCACCCTTTAAACAGGGTCCCCATTCCACGAAAAATCAATGCACTACCTTCCAAAGCTGCGAGAGATCGCCACCGACCGCTTTGAAGGGGCTTTCGGCGGTCTCGTCAGCGAGGTTGTGGCATGAAGAAACATCAATCCACAGCATTGGGCCGAAGCATGCCACGGGCTCATGCCGCGGGAGAGCGGGAAGATATTCTTGAAAGAAGAAGCGGTCTCCGACATCAATACCGACAGGATGGGCAGCTTTCTCACATCACTTGAGGTCGAGCGTGGCAGTTGCGACCCGCAATGCAAGGCTGGCGGCGATGCATGCCTTTGCGCGGTTCCTGATTTCGGAGCACCCCGAATATTAGGATACGCTGCAACTGGTGGTGACACTTCCCTTCAAGAGGGCGCGTGGGTGGCACCTGTCGAATATCTCGATGAGCCCGGAAATCAAGAGCGTCCTGGCGCGTATCGTCCGCCGCACGCCTTCTGGACAGCGGGATTACGCTCTGTTTTCGCTGATGTTCAATACGGATGCACGAGTTCAGGGATCCTGAATCTTCGATTGTGACCTTCGTCTGGTATCGCCCTGTCCCGCCGAGCAAAGCAACGACCGCCCCACACTGCTCACCCGGTTCGGTGTTCCATACTTGCTGCGCACACATGGCTGCGGGCGAAGGAACCACCATGGCGGAAAAAAGCATCCATCATCGCCCTTTGCGGGACACGACGGCCATCCACCTCGTCAAGGCGGGTGTTGACATCGCCACCATCAGTCGATGGCCAGGCCACTCGGGCTGAACTAACGATGCGCTACGCCCAGGCCGGTATCGATATGAAGCGGCAAGCGCTCGAACAAGGCTTCCCCGACGTGATGTCATCGGCAAAAGATCAGACGATCATCGCTTTGATGGCTGGATGTTTGGCTGGCTGCACCGCTTGTAGACGCTCAGTTATGTGGAGTTGTATCGCGGGAAGTCGCGCGTCTTGGGCTTTTGCGGTGTCAGCTCCACATCTCTCCGCAGTGCACGTTGTCACTGTTGAAGAGCCGTTTGTTCAATCTTCGTCCTGGCACGGCAAGGGTTGTCGATATTGTGGGCGTCTTGCGCTTGCCGAGCTTGTCCGAAATCCAGCGCCGGATCAGGCGTGAACACTGTTGCGTAGTTCGTCAGCCAGAGCGCGGAGAACGTCGGCGCTTCCTTCCAGCGCCGTAAAAGCGTAGGGATTGAGGAACTGTCGGCCCCAGAACAGATTGCGATCTGTGCCGGATAGCGTAGCTTCCTCGCTGACACGCGGCCAATTCTCCGCAATGCATCGGAGCTGGCCTTCAACAATCGCAAGAGCTTCCGGCGCGCTGAGCAGGAAGTGATGCGCCGCTTCAAGGCAGGACGCTATCCGGCTCATGCGGTTATTGCCGCTGATGAGCATGGCCTGGCTGGCCTCCTGGCCACTGCGGGCCTGCGGACAAATATCGTACGCAGGCGTGAGGGTGAGCTTAGCGCCGTCCCAGAATGCCGCATGGTTGCGGGCATGATCGTCGGTGTTGCCGCAAAGTATGTTGAAGACAATGCGGCTGAACAACTCGCGCAGAGTTTCCGACGGCGCGGTGAATCGGTGGCGAATGATCTCCGCCAAATCCTGGTAGCTGGCGTAACGCGCCATCATCTCATCGAGCGCGAGCATCGTCAGCGCTGAGACCATGGATTTGCGTTGCCAGCCGCCCGTGACCTTGATCCGGTCGAATCGCTCGACGAGCAACACGTCGTTGCCTGCGGCGCGAACGAGCGAGACGGATGCCGCTCTGATGCCGCACAAGGCGGCAAGCCGCATGGCTATGAATTCTCCTTTGACGACGCTGTAAAGGTCGGCAGACGAGGAAAATTTCGCGACATGCTTGACGGCGTCACCCTCGATCAGCGCCTTTGGCCTTGCGCCGCCGATCGAGCTGCCGTGATGCAGCGCCTGATCTAATTCGGGGGTGAGCGGAATACCTTTCTCTACCCGCTCCGCCGATTGGACAAGCTCTTCGAGAGTGGCATTGGCCAGTGCGCGCGGCTCGTAATGCATTGGCGAAAACTGAAAATCGAGCGCGCCGATGCGGTCCGAGCCTGATTCCAGCAAGAACGTCAGTTCTGAAATATCGAGCCGCGCGATTTCATCGCCCTTCACACCGAATTTGCGGTTTAGGATAACCCGTCGTCCCCAGGCATCAGGGGCAGCATCGCGGATGCATCCCGGCATGGTTAGGCCAGGAAGCAAAGGCAATTCGCCTGCCTTCAGGGGCAGTTCCGGGAGATAAAGCGGGATCGCGCTTCCCAGTTCACGAAAGCTCCTGCCATAGTTGAAGCTGACGAGTCCGTCATGGGCATATAGCCGCCCGGCGACAACCGGCGCGGTCTCGCCCGGCAGCCAGACCCAGACATAGGCTTCGTCGTACTTGGGGACCTTAGAACTCATCGACGATCTGCTTGCCGGCCTTGTAGACGTGCTTCGGCAGCAGCGCGATGCGATCGTCCATGCGGCCTGTGAGGGCTGTGATGCCATTGCCGTCGGCATCGAACAGCTTCACACCGACAATGGCAGCAGCTTCGAACATCAGTCCGATTTCGACTTTGGGATCGCCCTTCTCGATGCGCTGCAGGGTGCTGCGTGAAACACCGATTCTCTCGGCTAACTCCTGTGCGGTTAACCGGTGCTGCATCCGGCCAAGCCGGATGGTCTTACCGAAAAGGCCAAGCGCTTCCATCGCGTAGCGCGAATAGGTGCGTTTATACGTTGCCTTCATTCGGGTCTCTGTGACCTATGCATGATCCATATCGCCTTCTTTCGAACTTTATATAGGTAATGTCACAGAGCGACTGCCAAAGTCAAGACTCCGTATCGCAAGCGTTACCCATCCGAACGAGGAAGGCGGATATTGCCGACGGCTCCTGCACAACCGGCCAGCTCTGCGCGTCTCGGGCGAGGCGGAGATCTGGCGCTGGATCGCGGACAGCCTTGAGACGCCTCGCATGAGTCATTCATGGGCGGTCCCTGGTGCGGGGCCGCGGCGCTCGACTGCTGGCCGACATTCTCGGCGGCGGGACCCGCATCCGGCTACACCAGCACTTTTCGACCGCATACGCGCCCAGCTTCTCTCCGAAATCATTGCCAATGAGCGCGAACCTCATGCGATCGCCGAGCTGGCCTGGCGGCGCGGAATCTACGCACGCATCCGTATTCGAGACCGCCCAAGGGAGGCTGACTAGCGTAACGCCCTCCGATCTAAGCGCCTTCCACAAAGCCGCTTTCGCACGCGACGGGCTGCATGTGGCGGTCGTAGGCGACATAGATGCCAAGCCCTGAGAGTAAGGCTCTACCAGCTGTTCGGCGATTTGCCTCAGAAACTGGCGCTTGCCGGCGCGAACCAGTGGTATCGCGAGGGCGAGCACGCCGAGCGCTTTTCCTCCGCCCTCCACTGACCACAGACCCGCACGCAACGAAGCCGCGCTCGATCTTATCGTGGCGTGGCTAGGTGCAATGTTTGCTCTCGCCATCAGGCCGGCTTTCCCGATGGCGTGGTCAACCTGATCTATGCGTCCGAAGGTGATCGCGTGGGCCGTGAACTCTGCACCAATTCCAAAGATCAGCTTTACCGGTTCGAACGAGGTCGGACGGCTGCTGATGCGTCAGTGCTCTGACCAGATCAAGAAGGTCAGCCTTGAAACCGGCGGCAATGCACCTTTCATCATCTTCGATGATGCCGACATTGACGGTGCTGTTGACGGTGCGGTCCAGGCGAAGTTCCGCAATGCCGGCCAGACCTGCGTTTCCGCGAACCGCATTTACGTCCAA
>NZ_RZSV01000302.1:0-5591 GCF_004023205.1 Mesorhizobium sp. M1A.F.Ca.IN.020.03.2.1
ATTCCCCTATTCCCCTCCCTTCCCTTCAATTCAACGAAAGCGCCGTCCGGAACTCCTTCGTGGTGTTGCGGTTGGGATAGGGCTCGTCCGGCACCGGAACGCCGAGATGGGCGCAGAGCGGCGCCCAGCCGTCGCCCAGCTTGTGAACCAGCAGGCGCTCGGCCGGCACCGTCTTCAGCACCGCTTCGATATTGGCCTCATAGACGGCAAGCGCATGCGCGCGGTCCTGCGGGCGGCCGCCGAAAACCTGCTTCGTGACAAGGGTGACGCCCAACGACTCCTGATCCTGGCTGTCAATGACGGCCGGCAGGATGGTTTTTGCGAAACTCTCCCACCAGCTTTCCGGCGAGCGCCAGGTGAGGATGACGCGCGCTTGCGGAAAGACTTCGATCAGCTCGCGCCAGTAATGCACCGAGGGCCAGTCGACGCAGGATGTATAACCGGCAAAGAGCCGATTCCAATCCGGCGCGGCGCCCTTGGCGAGCGCTCGCCAGAGCCGCTTCTGCTCCGCATGCGCCATGACCTCCGACATGTGATGGCACGGGCCGAAGCCGAGCATGGTCAGCGCCTCGCGCATCGAATCCGTGCCGGTGCGGCCGAAGCCGGTTCCTATCACCCTGATGGTCATTCTCCCCTTCTCCCACTTGTCTTCCCCAATCGTCCGCTGCGGCGCGATCAATCCTCCCGAAGCACGAACCGCAGCCTATTGCCTTCCGGATCCGCGGTTTCCACGGCACCGCCGATCTTTTTCGGCGGCAGGTTGGCGGCATCGAGCCTGCGTTCCAGCGCAGCCAGCTCCTCGACCGATGCAAGCTCAACCGTGAAATGGTCGAGTCCGCCGGCACCCGGCGGCGGCTCGCGCAGCTCGTCACGCGCCCAGATATTGAAGGCGACCATATGCGGCCGGCTCCCGGTACCGCAGTCGAACATGCCGAAACTTCTCGACTGGATGTGCGGGCGGAAGCCAAGCACGCCGACATAGAATTCCATCAGTTCTTCCGGCGCGCGGGCGCGCATATGGATGTGGCCGATGAAGGCGTTCTTCGCCATCCTCTGCTCGACATGGCCGGAATTGCCGAGGTCGCGCAAAAGGCCCGGGAGATGGAGCGGCTCGAGCCCGGAATGCGCGCTGCCGTCGGTGCCGATCAGCGCCACGCGGCCATCGGCCGACACCTCGCGGCGCAGACAGCGTTCCGGCGTGTCGAAGCAGATCTCGATGCCGTTGCCCGACGGGTCGGAAACGTAGAGCGATTCCGAAACCAGGTGGTCCTGGGCGCTGTAGCGCAAGCCGGAAGCCTTAAGCCGGGCGGCGGTGTGGGCGAGGTCGCGGCGGCTCGTCACATGGATGGCGACGTGGAAGAGATCGCGCGATTTCTGCGGCAGCGCAATCTGCGCTCCGGCGTGAAGCACGATAAGCTTCCGCCCACCGGCGCCGAGCTCCGCCGTGGCGGCATCCTCGCCGAGGACCGCCAATCCGAGCGTGTCGCGCCAGACGATCAAGGCAGCCGGGATGTCGGTCACCCTGAGATGGACCGGCCCGAGACGGGTGGCTTGAGGCAACCCTTCGTCCATGGTCGTCCGTCCGATTGCGGTCGGCGAACATATTAGCCGTGAACGATATTTCTGTCTCGCGCCAAGTTCGGGTTGACCCCTCCCCGGCGGGCGGCGACTATTGCCACGAAGCTTCTTGGGAGGAGATCACATGGACGAGACCGACCACTGGCGCAACATGGCGAGCGCGCCGCGGGACGGCAGTCGCATCCTGGTGACGGTGCGCTCGTCCGAACAGGGACCGGCCGAGGTCGACATGGCCTACTGGTCGCGCGCCGACCAGTTCGGCGAGGAAGGCTGGCGGGCGTCGGATTCATCGCCCGGACGCATCGTCGAATATGCCGAGCCGGAGTTGAGATGCTGGATGCCGCTGCCCACGGCGGGGCGAGGTTCGTTGCCGAGCCCCTGGGAAGGCGACGACGTGCCGCTGGTGGATGGCGAGGGGATTTAGCGCCTCTTTCCTTCTCCCCTTGTGGAAGAAGGTGTCGCCGAAGGCGACGGATGAGGGGTGCTGGACGGAGTGAGGCGCTGGGGAATGTCGCTGCGCTGTCGTCGTGGCCGCCAAGCTGGAACACCCCTCATCCGTCTCGGCGCTGCGCGCCGATCCACCTTCTCCCACAAGGGGAGAAGGGGGAGCTTTTCAGCCCACCGCCACCATCACCGCTCCGCCTCGACCTTCGCCGGATAGGTCCTGAGGTTGATGCATGGCGGCAGGCGCTTGGCGGCTCCGGTGCGGTAGTCGAAGGCGCCGGCGTGCTTTGGGCATTCGACCTCGTAGTCCATGACCAGGCCGTCGGCGATGTGCACCGCCTCATGCGTGCAAAGCCCGTCGGTGCAGAAGACCTCGTCGTCGGGCGAGCGAAAGACGGCATAGGTCTTGCCGCCATGGTCGAAGCGGCGGGCGCCTTCCTGTTCGATGTCGTCGAGCCCGCAGGCCCTGATCCAACCGGTCATTTTTCTTCCCTTCAGATCTGTCTTGCCTTCAGATCGAGGCGAACCCATCGGGGCGGCGAAGCCGGCCGCCCCGATGATCCGGGTCTAGTTCTTGTTCAGGTATTCCGCCGCGGTGGCGGGCGTCACCAGTTCGAACGGCACATAGACGACGCGGTCGACCTTCTCGCCTTTGGCAAGCGCGAGCGCCGCATCGACACCGCCGCCGCCCTGGCCCTTGGCGTTCTGGAACACCGTGACCGAGAGCTCGCCGGCCTTCATCGCCTGCAGGCCGTCCTGCGTGGCATCGATGCCGCCGACCACGACATTCTTCAGGTCGACGCCGTTGGCCTTGAGCGCCAGGATGGCGCCGATGGCGGATTCGTCGTTGTTGGCGATGACGGCGTCGGGCGCCGGGCCGGCAGTCAGCCAGTTGGTCATCAGGTTCTGCGCGTTGTCGCGCGACCATTCGGACGACTGCTTGTCGGTGACCTTGATGAAATTGCACATGTCGGTCGAAAAGATCTGCTCGACATCCTTGGTGCGCTGGAGCGCCGCCTGATGCACCAAGCTGCCCATGATGATGTAGGCGGTAGCGCCGGCCGACTTGCCCTTGGCGCGCAGCATCTTGCAGACCTCGAAGGCTTCCAGCGTGCCGGACTCGACCTCGTTCGAGCCGACATAGACCTGTTTCTCCGGCAGGTTCTTCATGTCCGATGGCTCGAGGTTGACGAAGACCAGCGGAATGCCGGCCTTGGCGGCTTCCTCGCTGATGGTCTTCGAGGCATTGGTGTCGACCAGCGTGACGATGATGGCGTCGACGCCGCTGGCGATGAAATTCTTGACCTGGTCCAGCTGTTTGGCGACGTCGTTCTGGGCGTCCTCGACCTGGATTTCGGCACCCTTCTCCTTGGCGCGCGCCTGCATGCCATGCATCAGCAGCGTCTGGAAATTGTTGTCGAAGTTGACGATCGAGACGCCGAGCTTGGCGGCGAAGGCGCCGGTCGAGACAGTCGCGAACGCGGTCGCCATCAAAGCGGCGAGCGCCGTCGAGATGAGAAGCTTCTTCACGGGTTTCCTCCCTCTGGATTTGGAGTGCCGGCTCACTCCTGTCTTGTTCGCCGGCCCTTTCGGGATCGTCGAAGCGGGCGGCTCAGGCCGGCCACGTGGCTTTCTCTGCAGCTGTCATTTCGCGGCGGCGTTGGCGCGCGCCTTCTTCTTCTCGTAGCGGGCCTGCATGCGCGCCTCGCCGTCCTTGCTGCCGTCATGGAAAGTGCCGAACCAGCGGTCGAACGGGATCAGGCCGTCGCCGTAGTTCACCTCGAAATATTTGTGGTGCAGGTAGTGGATATAGGCGTGGCTATCGACCGATCTGTCCTCGGTCAGTTCCACCTTGTCGAAGCCGACATGGCCCGGGATCGCTCCGAAGCCGGCATAGTGGAGCTGGTAGAGCGCCAGCAGCGGGTTTGACGGAATGATCAGGTGCCAGAAGGCGACGCCGAGATAGCCGAGCTGCTCCACCGGATGCATCGACAGCGACGACCAGGGCGACGGGTTGACCGAGTTGTGGTGCACCGAATGCACCCATTTGTAGAGCGGCCCCCAATGGATCGTCCGGTGCAGCAGGAAGAAATGCGTCTCGTGGATGATCGGCACCACCAGCGCCAGACAGAACAGGTAGACGGGATTCTCCGCGAAGGTCAGCCACGGCACGTAGCCGTTGGCGTAGGCGTAGAGGATTGCCACCTCGATCGCCGTCCAGATCGGCATGCCGGTGCCGAAGGTGCGCAGCATGTTGTCGATGTTCTGGTTCTCGAAGAAGAAGGCTTTGCTCTTCTGCTCCGAGGGCCATTTGCCGTTGTATTTGAAGCGGTTGCCCTGGGCTCTCAAAATGTAGAGTCGAAGCTCGAAAGCGCCGAAGAAAATAAGCAGCGCCGCGCAGTTGACGATGAAAAGGCGCAGGATCCAGCCGATGGCGAGCGTCTTCATCGTCTCGACGTCCGGCAGCACGTAGCGCCACCACACCACTGCCGAGAGGGCGAAGAGCAGGTTGTAGGGCAGGAAATAATGCGGCAGCCACTTCAGCAGCGCCAGCGGTCGCGGCGGAAACGCAAAGAGCGGCGCGGTGCCGGCCGGTTCGTTCGGGGCCCAGTCGCCTCTCTTGTTGCGCGTGCCGTATTGCAGGTCGTCCATGGCTGGTCTCACAGCGATTGAGAGAGGGTGAGGAGGCGGTCATAGGCGGCATCGTCCATGTCCACCTGGTGCTTCGCTTCCGGGTAGCTGCCTGCGGCGACGTCGCGGCCGAAGGCGCGGAACGCACTGATGCGCCTTTCCTGCACCTCGGCCTCCAGCGTGACGAAGTCGGCATAGCGCTTGGCATGGCGCGGATAGTGGCCGGTGTGGGTGCCCAGCACGTCGCAGGAGAAGAGATACTGCGTGTCGCAGGCAGTGCCGCAGCCCATGCCCATGGTGATCAGCGGCGTCGAGCGGGTGATGTGGTCGGCGAGCCTGACCGGCACCACTTCGACCTCGATGCAGGCCGCACCCGCATTCTCCAGGTCCTTGGCCGCGCGCAGCACCTTGAAGGCCTCTTCCGCCGTGCGGCCGACGGCTCGGAAATTCGTCCAGGTGGCGCGGTTCGGCACCAGGCCGACATGGCCGGTGACGGGAATGCCCTCCGCCGCCATCGCCTCGATGAAGCGCGGCGAGTGCGATGAATAGACCGCGTCGGCGCCGCGCTTCATCATGGCGAAGCCCAGCCGCACCGCCTCGTCCGGCGACGCGACCGCGCCATGCGGCATGCCGACGGAGAGGAACGCGTGAGGCGCCGCTTGGCGGATCGATTCCAGATTGTGGTCGGGCTCGCAGGAGAGGATGACGATGTCGCAGGCGACCGCGGCCGCCGCCTCGGCCGGCGTGTCGACATGCAGCTGCAGCCATTTCCTGCTGCCCTTGGCGCTTTGCAGGTCGTAGGCCGTCAAGCGTCTTGCCACCGATGATCCTCCCGTTCGCGGGCGGACGATCAGGCTTGTGAAAGGTCCCCCTCACCCGGATTGGCAGCCGACTTGCGAAGCGCAATTCGGGGCCATCCGACCTCTCCCCAAGGAGAG
>NZ_RZSV01000303.1:0-5577 GCF_004023205.1 Mesorhizobium sp. M1A.F.Ca.IN.020.03.2.1
GCGCACCTGGTCCTGCACAAGGGAGGGCTCGCCGGCGTCGCCGGCGGGCTCGAGCGCGGAAGGACGGGGAGACCGGTTTTGCCTGTTGCGGGGGAGAGACCGGCGGCCGATCTCTCCCCCGATGGAGAAAGCTTCGCGGCGCTCGCCGCAGCCTTTCTGATGCGTCAGTCGGCCGTCACCCGAATGGGCCGAAACGGACGTATCGGGAGCCTTGATGAAGCAGGCAGAGGATGGGCTTGCGGAGCAAAAGCCCGGGAACGCCGTTGCGAAGGCTGGCGAGCGGTGCGGAGGGTTCGGTGAGCCGGTTTAACCGGCGAATAGGACGCGCTGCCAGGGGCAGACGCCCGATATTCCAACAGCCGTCTCTAATCTGAAGCTAAGGGCGTGATGGCTTCGGTTAAGAAGGTTAACCCGTGTATTCAATGCCCTGCAAGTTACGAAGACAAGGCTAACAATAGGCGTCAATGCTTGCTGTTCGACAACGGAATGCCCTTTAGACGGGCGAAAATATCGAACCAGAACTTATCGTCATCCTTCTCGACCATCGGTATAGGCATCAAGCGCACACTACGCCACAGCGGTCGTAGCTTCGTTTCCATAAAGCTTGATGGCAACTTCTATTGCTTTTTCTGGATCAACTTCGTTTGCGAAGATGCTTTTCATGCAATCGCTCGCTTTCCCTGGCTGGCTTGGCCCATGAACTGCGTACCCTCTGGCGTCCATGAGATCGAAGTTCGGCTTCCGGCAAGCGCGCCGCCCAGGAGAACAGGGGTCGTAATTTCGACCAGGCCGTAATCGATCAGGACGCGGAGCCTACGCCACGGCAGATCGATTTCTTCGCCGCGTGCGATCAGCGCCATGTCCTCCTGCGCCTGACGTTCCGCGTCTCCAACGAGCGTCGGCAACTTAGCGAATCTCTTGAAATCGGTCATCTTCGATGCCTTTTTGCTGAGCTGGTTCGGCTTTCCTTCGACTTAACCCGAGGCTCGAAGGAAATGGATGGCGGAAAGCGCAAGGATTGTCGGCGCAAGCAGAGGCGACAGGATAAGGGCGATTAGAAAGATGAGGCAATAGCCGGTTCTGGATGACAGGAAGGGGTTTCGCATCCACGTGGCCAGGATGGTGGCGAGCTGCCCGCTGAAGAGCGCCGCAAAGCAAAGCATGGCGATCACGATCGGCGGGGTGAGCGATCGTGCGAGATGACCTTGAATGAGAGCAAAGAACAGCGTCGCGGCGATAAGGAGCCCGGCGAGCGCAGCGCGCCGGGCATAGATCCGCCGCGAAAGCGTTGGCGCCATAATGGCTCGGGTGAGCGTTTGCATCCCTCCCATGCCCCGGCCGCGATCATTCCTTGACGGCTGCGCGAGCGCGAGGATCGATCCCCTCGTCCAGCTCCTTTTGGAGTGCGCCGAGTGCGAGTTCGATCACATCCGCGATCGCAGTGCATTCGAGCCGATCGGCATAGTCGCAAATCATGTTGTTTGTCTCGGCTTTGAGCTTCACGGCAAACGGCGTGTTGCGGTTGGTGGTGTGCTTGCGCCCGCGCCGGCGAGGCTCGCCCTCGCGTTCTGTTTGGGCCGGCACGACATCCGGCGCAGGCTTGGGAGCGGGTGCTTTGCGCGCCGGTTCGGCGGCATGCCGGGTTTTGAAGCCGTTATTTTCGGCCTCCTGCTCGACGGCCGCTTTGGTGTGCGGATCGACCTTTTTCGGTTCTGGCTTGAACTCGTCGAGATCTATCGACAGACGCTCTCTGCTCATTTGCGCAAGTCCCTCAGCAATGCGATGACCTCGGAGACGAACATCGCTGCGTTAGACCGGGCATTATCAAGGCTCGGCACCTGCTCATCGGTCAATTGTCAAGATGAATGAAAACTCCCGATACATCGAAAAGCCCTTTCCAGTGAGAGCTTCGCTCACGATTGCCGGCGTAGCACCGACCTGAATTCCGAAAACATCGAATTTCACGTCCTGGGCGATCGCAGGGGAGCAAGCGAGTGCAAGCGCCATCCCGTATAACTTTTCCAAATTCATATGCTTACCTCTTCCTTCAATCGGCCGGAGCCCACATCTGCCTAGGCGACGACGGCGGCTTCTTTAGTGACTGGGATTTTACTCGGCCGGCTCAGCTACTTTGGCCGGTTTGTCATCCAACAGGGTGGAATTGACCTCATTCACGACACCAACACTCATTGGGGCGAGCGGGACGGGGTTGGCGAAAGAGGGAAAGGGGGTTCGGCGATACTCGAAACCATAGTCTACCGCCTCGCGATAACGCCGCTGATAGAAGGCAGGACGGCGGATGCCGGCGAAGGTCGCCCGTACGGTCCTCAACGCACTCGGCAAGCGGTATCCGGCTCGCTCGACGAGCCAAAAGACGCAAATGGCCGCAAGCAGCAACAAGGCGGTCCAGACCGCCAAGTGGACCGCAAGCAGCAGAAAGAAAAACACCAGTCGGGCATCGAAGATCATCAGGCGCGGCTCTCGCATGGAGTCGCGCCAATGGATCCTGTTCTTGAAACGGTTGCCGTCGTCGGTTTCTGGCTCGGTCATCGATTTGCTATCGAATTAGCCTGGTTCTGCAAGTCGGGCACGCCTTGCATGAACAGGACGCCGATCGTGTAGCCGCTTCCAAGTTTCACGAGCGGTCCGCTTGGCGCCATATCCTCGATCTCGCTGGCGAGCTGGTCGCCAACCCGGCCGGCGCCGGCATAAAGGGCGTCCTTTAGCTCGGCCTCGCGATTGACGACCGTGGTGGTGTTGCTTCCGATAATGACGTCCTGGGATGGGCGGGACATGACCTCGCCCAGGCCGGAGATAAACGCGCCGGCAAGGGGCGGGCCGTAGCGGGCAAGCCATCGCTGATCTACGCCGGATTTGACGGCAATGGAGCTTTTCGCACCGTCGACCGCATAAGCGGCTGTCGGAATCTCATCGCCGTTCGGCATCACGATCCGATCGAACTCCACGATCAGGGCATTGGTGTTCCGGTTTTGCTGGAAGGAGCCGATCAAGCGGGCGCGATAGAGAGGTCCACGCTGGAAGATTTCGGCGACGACCGGCCCGGGCGTATCGGAATCGGACGCGTTGACGGTGCGTGCGAAAATAATCTGGCCGGCCCGGATCAACATGTTCGAACCATCGACCGTGCCGCCATATCCTTGAAGCGCCGCCTGTTCGGCGGCCTGCTGCTCTGCAAGCCGCTGCTCTGGCGATTTGTAGAGCGTCTGGTTGAGAACGATGGTGTTGACCGATTCCTTCGGCGACCATTGCTGGACGAGGCCTGCGGCTTGCCCGCTCATGGCCGCCGCCAGGTTGTTGATGTCGGTGTAGTCGTCCGGCGTCATCTGACGCCGGCGATCCGGCGTCACGTGCTCAATGGCCTGTGTGGGCTGTGGGTTGGGGGGAGCGACCGGCCGTTGACGGGGTAGGGGCTCCTTGGTCACGTCCCGGACATCGTCAACATTGCGCAACGGCTCGTCCGGCGTCGGCAGGAAGCTTCCGCCGCTTTCAGCGGCGGTTCGCGCCCCTTGCTGATTTACCGTGTCAAGCGACTGCTGATAGCGTTCCGACTCTGCCTGCTGTTGGCCTGCCGGGGTCGCATCGACATTGGGAGCGCGCGACAGCCGGGACGCTGACAATTCGTTCTTGCTCAGCATGGAATAACCGACATAGCCCACAGCAGACGCCAATAAGCCAATGACGACGTAAGTCTGAACCCGTGATGCGCGTTTGTGAGACGAGCGGTTGACGGTCGCTGCTCCGGCAAGTTCCGGGGCTGCATCCTCCCGTTCCGTCGAAGGATTCTTGGCGGTTTCGTCGTTCGTGTCGCTCACTGCGCGATCCTCACTCTGGAAATAGTGCCATTTCGCGAGACGAGCGCGACTGGCGTCGGTTTCAGGCGGTAGGCATGGACGGCTCCCGGCCCTGTCAGGGCGGAGGACCAAGACGGCGAAATGAGTGTGTTCGCCGTTCGGATGTAGAGATCGCCCTTATAGGACCAGGCTTCGACCTCCGGATCGGATACCCGCATGGATATCGCCCCTTCGGGCAGGTCGGCGCCCTGGGCGAATGCCATCATGATGCCGTCGGAGGGCGGCGTCTTGGTCGCAACGGTCGTGGGCGATATCTCGGCGTTGGGACCGTAAGCCTCGATCGTGATGTCTCTCCGGAAGTGCGTCCTGGTATCATTCGTTTCGAGATTGATGACGATCGGTCGATCTTCCTCGACGAGGGAGATGATCAGGTTCGAATAGCCGTGAGAGACAAGTGGCGTCACCGCGAGCTGGTTGGAACCTTCCTGCAGGGCATAGACCTGAAAGGAATCAGCCCGTCCGACGACATAGCTGGCGATGGGCCATGCTTTGCCGGTTCGATCATAGAAGGCCATAACTGAAACGGTGTTGGGCGTCGTGTACAGCGTTTGGAGGGGCTGGTTCGACTTGAGCGACATGCGCAAGGAATCCGAAATCGGCGTCGCGCGCGCGCCGTTCGGCGGCATGGCTGCGGCTTTCTGGCTATCGTCGATCCGCTTGCGGTAGTCCCGAATGAGTTCGGGGTTCATCGGCATGACGGATTGGACGGTCGCGCCGTAAGCTGTGATCTCTTCCGGCGTCAATGGCCGGTCCAGTTCGGAGAGGGACTGCAGCAAACGACGGGCGCCAATGATTGGGACAGTGGAGGGCTGCCGCGGTTGCCGCTCTTCGACCTGGTTTGGATCTGCCTCGCCGAACCTGGAAGGGGCAGGCTGGCCCTGGATCGCGGGCTGCTGGCCCTGTGGCGGAGTTTGTGGCGCGGGCTGCTCGGGCTGCTCGGGCAGCTCGGCCGCGACGTCCGGCTGAGGAGGGGCGTAGGACGGGGCTGGCTGCGCGGCCTGCTGCGCGAGGGCCGATCCGCTCAAG
The DNA here is from genome assembly GCF_004023205.1 of Mesorhizobium sp. M1A.F.Ca.IN.020.03.2.1. Taxonomy (NCBI): domain Bacteria; kingdom Pseudomonadati; phylum Pseudomonadota; class Alphaproteobacteria; order Hyphomicrobiales; family Phyllobacteriaceae; genus Mesorhizobium; species Mesorhizobium sp. M1A.F.Ca.IN.020.03.2.1. The sequence goes on from NZ_RZSV01000303.1 coordinate 4,899, forward strand.
GCCAACAGGAAAGCAAAATTGGCGGCCAAGGTTTTCATCAAGCACCTCCGGGGGCCGCGAGGAAGCGGGAAATCGCCGCGCCGCGCGGGTGTTCATAGCTCTGCAAGCGTTGCAAAGTGACCGTGACCATCAGGTTCTGGCCGGTCACTTCCGATGCGGACTGGTAGGTCACGCGCACCGGCATCTGGAGGATCCATTCGTAGATGCCGTTGGAACCGACGCCTTCGCGCACGATGACGGCGCGCTGTGCGATCGCTGTCGTATTGAGACGGCGGTTTTTCACAAGGTCGAGCGTGCCGGATTTCTGGACGGCATCGACAAACGAGTTCCAGCCTTGCGGCTTCGTGAAATATTGCTGCGCGTCCTGGAAATCCTGTTGATAGGTCGCGAAGGAATAGGTGAACGAGCGCGTGACCGCCTCTGCGGCATAGGTCGTGATTTCAGCCGCGCTCAAATGCGGCTGATCAAGGGGAATGAGCGGCTGTATGCGCCCGTCGGCCGTCATCGCGAAATAGCGTGGCTCCGGCTTTGTCAGCGCAAGGCTGACAGCCGCAAGCACCGCGATAACAGCGGCGACGAGCAGGGCAAAGGCAATGATGCTCATGCGCTTGTAGGCCGTCCGGTAAACGTCGGCCCGCATGAGTACGGTTTCGATCTGACCGTAATCGACGTGTTTGGT
>NZ_RZSV01000304.1:0-5574 GCF_004023205.1 Mesorhizobium sp. M1A.F.Ca.IN.020.03.2.1
AGATGGCTGCGCCCGTCGGCGGCCGTCTCAATGCCTTCGATCCGATCCACCGCCGCCTTCGGCGTCAGCCGCACGAAAAGGTCGATGCCGTCGTCGCGCGGACGGAACGGCGAGGCCATGGATCGGCCTTAAGCGACCCAGGAGAAGACGGTGGTGATCAAAAACTGGCGGATGAAGAAGATGATCAAAAGAAGAATGATCGGCGAGATGTCGATGCCGCCAAGATCGGGCATGTAGCGGCGGATCGGCCGCAGCGCCGGCTCGGTCAGACGGTAAAGCATATTGCCGACGGTGCCGACAAACTGGTTGCGCGAGTTGACGACGTTGAAGGCATAGAGCCAGGAAAAGATCGCCGAGGCGATGATGATCCACCAGTAGATATCAAGCGCCATGACGATGGTTTGAATAAGGGCGATCATGCCGGTCTCCAAATTGTCGCCGACATGTAGCCATTGCGCGCGGAACCGGCAAGGCCCGGCCGTTTCGGCGCTCGATGCCGGGCAGCCGTTTCGCCTTGACATCAAACCGCCGCGACCGATACAAGCCGATCCGCTGGAACGGGGCTGTAGCTCAGCTGGGAGAGCGCATCGTTCGCAATGATGAGGTCAGGGGTTCGATCCCCCTCAGCTCCACCAGCCGAAAGCAGGGGCGGGCTCTGGGCCCGCCAGTCGCTCAGTCATCCCAATCGTCCCAATTATCTTCATCCTGCCGCGGATAGCTGGGGATGACGCGGACAATCGGCCGCTGGCGCTCGTAGCGCCAGTAATACTCGTCCGACGGCTGCGGCTCGTAGGTGCGATAGATCGGCCGGTAGTGCCGCTCGCGCTTCCAATGCTTGTGCTTCTTGTGCGGGCTCACGCAATAGCCGTCTTCGGTCAGGTACGCGCATGTCACATGCGCCTGCTGCACGAGGCCGTCTCCAGCCGGGATACCGATCATCGGCGCCGCCTGAACCGCGGGCGCCAGCGCCAGCATGGTGCCGGCAAGAGTAAGGACGGACAATTTCATCGACCTCTCCATCGTCTCGAATTGGGCGGCCGAAAGACCTTCGGATTCAGGACGATTTGCGGCGACCAGCATCACTTTTCGTTCCCGCCGCACATATGAGCGTCAGATCATGTTTCCACTAGCATCCTGCGTCCTGCACGCCGGCGTGCTCTGTTTCCAGGTCACGAATTGGCAACGAGAAGCCATCTTCCGCGTCATTCCCACGAAACAGACGGGGCGCATTGGGTTGGGCGTCCCGCCGCCGACATATCCGCCATCTCAACGGAGAAGTACCAATGTCAGTGGTGGGAATCCTGCTCCATCTCGGCCGTGCCATCATCCATGCGCACAACAACGCCAAGGTCAGGAACCTGATGGATGCCTCGCCGCCCGAAACCCGCACAAACATGGGCCGGCAAATTTCACCCGGCGCCTCCGAAAAAGAGCCCGGCGCCATTCATCCCGGCGGACGCTAAGACAGCTCCAGGATAAGTGCCAACTGGAGGCTCCGCGTGGCCGGTATTGCCCGATCACCTGGAGACCGCCGTCGCTTTGCGATTGCGCTGTCGCGCATAGGCCACGCAGGCGTCCACCGTGCTGACGCAGAGCGCATCGATGCTGTTGGGCAAATTATTGTCGCCGGCATAGGTCACTTCCGCGACACGGCCGCCGAGCATGCGAATCTGCGTGTTGCAATAGCCGCCGGGCGCGACGTTGACGGACCCTCCAACTGCGGGGATAGCGCCCAGGGCCATGGTCGGCACCGCGATGTTGAGATTGCCGCGCTGCACGCTGCGCTGATAGGTCCAGATCTGGCCGGAAGGTCCCACATCGGCGGTCGCGGTCGGAAAGCCGGCGCACATGCGAACATCGGCCTCGCTGAGGCCGACCATTTCCCGGCGGGCGGCGGCCGTGGTGGGATCCTCTTTCGCGACCCGCGACGTATCGTCGGGGATGACGCAGGACGACAGGATGGAGATGCCTGCCGCAACAAGGGCAAGTTTTCGAATGCGCAAAGATGTCATGCCGTCGGTCGGAGTTGCGTGCCGCCCCAGCGCCTCTTGCCTACCTAGGCAAGCGGGCAAGGGCGTCAACCCGTCGAGGTCCGCGAATTCCGGGCAAAGGCGAGGGCGCCTATCGCTCCTTGCGCTCACGCCACGCGCAAATAGCTCGTCATGCCCGTCTTCTGGTGCTCGATGATGTGGCAGTGGAGCAGCCAGTCGCCGGGGTTGTCGGCGACGAAGCCCAGCTGCACCTTCTCGTCGGGCTGGATCAGATAGGTATCGGAGATAAGCGGCTGGACCGCTCGCGTCGAGGACGACAGCACCTTGAAGCTCATGCCGTGCAGGTGGATCGGGTGCGCGTGCGGCGTCAGGTTTTCCATGTCGATGATGTAGCTTTGGCCGAGTTTCAGCTCGGCCAGCGGCGCGGTCGGGTCCGGCGTGTCGCCCGGCCACGGCACCTTGTTGATCGCCCAGAAACTATAGCCGAGCGACCCACAGATGCTGTCGGCCGCGACATTTTCGGCCGTGGCGCTCAGCGCCAGCGGAATGCGCCTCGCGGCGGCGACGTCCACCTCCGCCACCGGATTGGGCTCGAGCGGGCCGAGATCGCGAAGATCGCGCTTGAGCGATTGGCCGACCGCACGCAGTGTCGCCAGAACCTTTGGCTTCGTGCCCCTGACATCCCGCAGGCTGACGATCGCGCCTTCGTCGTCGGGCATGCGGATGGCAAGCTCCAGCCGTTGTCCGGGCCCGAGCTGCAGGGCGTCGGGCGCAAAGCGCTGCGGCACCGGATTGCCGTCGAGCGCGATGACGGCGGCCTCGGCGCCGTCGACGCGGAAGCCATAGATGCGCGTGACGTCGGTGATGGCGGCCCGCAGCCGCACCAGCCCGCCGGCCGGCGCGTCATATTGCAGCTGGTCGAGCCAGTTGGCCGTGCGCACCGTGCCATAGGTGCCGCTGCGCGCCGCATCGCGCGGCCGGAACTGCGCGATGAACTGGCCGTCATCGCCGAGGCGCCAGTCGCGCAGATTGAGCGCCACTTCGGCATCGAAGGCAGGATCGTTCGGGTTTTCCACCACGATGACGCCGGTCAGCCCATGGCCCATCTGTTCCAGCGTGTTGCAATGCGGGTGATACCAAGGTGCCGGCGTCTGGCGGCGCGAAGGCGTAGTCGAAATGATCGCCCTGATACACATAGGGCTGGCTCATGAACGGCACGCCGTCCATCTTGTTGGGAACGCGGATGCCATGCCAATGGATGGTCGTCGGGTCGTCGATGCCGTTGACGAGCCGCGCGGCGAATGGCTTGCCTTTCTTCATCCTGATGACCGGCGGCGGGCCGGCCTCGCCATAGGTCAGGACATTCTTCGTTGGCGCGCCGGCCATCAACTGCGCTGCTATGCCTGCCGTCTTCAAGATCAGCGGTTCGGGTTTCGCCGCCGCCCAGCCGGCGAACTTGCCGGCGGTCGAGAGGCCGATGCCGGCCGCGCCGGCCGCCGCGGCGCCCTGCAGGAGTCTGCGGCGTGTGAAGACCGACATTGAGAATCCGGAATGGGTGAGTGGCGGCTTCAGGCTCTACCATCATTCGCGTACATCCCGAAACGGACAGATCGCCGCTCCCGAAAGCCAATCGAATGCCAGGCTGAATGCGGCAGGCCGTGATCCTGATTAATCTCCGACGGCGGCGAAATGTCCGCCGCCGAAATCCTTGAGCACCAGTTTCGGCACGCTCTCGCCGATCCGCCGCGTCGCGCTTGGAATTTCGCGGTCGAGACGGGCAAAGCGTGTCCGGCGCAATGACGGATCGGGAACAGGCACGGCCTCGATCAGCCGCCGCGTATAGGGATGGCGCGGATTGGAGAACACCTGGTCGCGACTGCCGATCTCGACGATCTGGCCGAGATACATGACGGCGACACGATCCGAGACGTTTTCGACCACCGCCATGTCGTGCGAGATGAACAGATAGGCGACGCCGAATTCGCGCTGCAGCTCCTTCAAGAGATCGAGCACGCGCGCTTGCACCGAAACGTCGAGCGCCGAAACGCTCTCGTCGGCGATGATCAGCTTCGGCCTCAGCGCCAGCGCCCGCGCGATGCAGATGCGTTGGCGTTGGCCGCCCGAGAATTCATGCGGATAAAGCTCCATCTGCTCAGACGAGAGACCGACCCGCTCGAACAGCGCTGCCACGCGCTCCCGCCGTTCTTCCTTCGAGCCGATGCCATGGATCAGCAGCGGCTCCGCCACCAGCTCGCCGACGCGCATGCGCGGGTCGAGCGAGGCATAAGGGTCCTGGAAGACCATCTGCACGTCTCGTCGCACCGCCTTGCGCTCGTCGCGCCCGAGGCGGGACAATTCGCGTCCGCCGATCGTCACGCCGCCGCTATAAGGAACGAGGCCGGCCAGCGCCTTGGCGGTGGTCGACTTGCCGCAGCCGGACTCGCCGACCAGCGCCAGCGTCTCGTTCGGCGCGATCGAGAAGCTAATGCCTTCGACGGCATGCACCCTTCGGTTGACGCGGCCGAAGAAGCCACCGCGCAGGTCGAAGCGGACATGCAGGTCTTTCACGACCGCCACCTTGTCTTGCATTGCCGCCACGTCGGACTCGCCGGAAGCCCGGCGCGCGCCGGAGCCGATGCGCGGAACGGCGGCAAGGAGCTCGCGCGTATACGCGGCTTGCGGCCTGGCAAAAATAGCCGATGTCGTCCCCTCTTCGACCATGCGGCCGTTGCGCATGACGATCACCCGATCGGCCATTTCGGCCACGACGCCCATATCGTGGGTGATCAGGATCACGCTGGTGCCGTGCTGGCGCTGCAGGTCGCGCAGCAGTTCCAGCACCTCGCCCTGCACCGTCACGTCGAGCGCCGTCGTCGGCTCGTCGGCGATCAGCACGGCGGGTTCGAGCGCCAGCGCCATCGCGATCATCACCCGCTGGCGCATGCCGCCGGACAGCTCGTGCGGAAATTGTTTCAGCCGGCTTTCGGCCTCGGAGATGCGCACCGCCTTTAGCGCCGCGACCGCGCGCAGCTTGGCCTCCGTGTGGGATACACCGGTATGCGCCTCGATCGACTCGGTGAGCTGCCGGCCGATCGACAGCACCGGATTGAGCGAGGTCATCGGCTCCTGGAAGATCATGGCGATGCGGTCGCCACGAATGTCGCGCATGCGCCGTTCGTCGAGCACCGTCAGCTCGACGGCACTGCCATCCTTATCGCAAAGCCGGATCGTGCCGGCGGCGATGCGGCCGGCCGGCTGCGGCAGCAATTGCATGATTGCCAGCGCGGTCATCGACTTGCCGGAGCCGGACTCGCCGGCGATGCACAGCGTCTCGCCGCGTTTGAGAAACAGCGACAGGCCGGATACCACCTCGCGCTCGCCATCCTCGCCGCGCACGCTGACGCTGAGGCCGGCGATTTCCAGCACCGCCTCGCCGGCCAGCGCTGATGGAACTTCGCGAACGCTTTGCGTCATTGCTCTCCCCGAGCAAGTCGGAGCGCCGGTCCCCACCCGGACCTTTGGTCCGACCTCCCGACGAGGGGGAGGTAGGGCGCTGGCGTTTTACCCTCCCTCTTGTGGGGAG
>NZ_RZSV01000305.1:0-5556 GCF_004023205.1 Mesorhizobium sp. M1A.F.Ca.IN.020.03.2.1
TCCTTGAGCCAGATGCGGTCGTCGCCGCGCAGCGCGAACGCCTTGGCGATGTCGCGTTTTCCGGAGCGGTCGGGGTTCTCAGCGATGTAGCGCAGGATTTCGTCGCGCGAGGGCCGGTAGTCATCCTTGACCACCTTCGCCCTGGTGTCGGCGCTGCGCGGATCGCCGTGACTTCTTCCGGAGATCCTGCGCGCCACGTCGTGCTATCCTTTCTTTGCCGCCCGGCGGAACGGCTTCTTGCCGCCTCCGCCCTTGGCTTCCTTCTCGGCAATCAGGGCGATTGCCTCGTCCATCGTCACCGATTGCGGATCCTTGCCCTTGGGCAGCGTCGCATTGACCTTGCCGTAATTGACGTAGGGTCCGTAGCGGCCGTCGCGCACGACGATCTTGCCGCCGCCGTCGGGATGCTCGCCCAGTTCCTTCAACGCAGCCGGCGTGCTCCCGTTGCGGCCGCCCTTGCCCTTCTGCTGCTTCTCGGCGATCACCGAAACGGCGCGGTTCAGGCCGATCGAGAACACGTCCTCGATGCTTTCGAGATTGGCGTAGGTGCCGTCGTGCAGCACGAAGGGTCCGTACCGCCCAAGACCGGCCGAGATCATCTTGCCGGTTTCCGGATGCTTACCGACATCGCGCGGCAATGCCAGCAGCGCCAGCGCCTTCTCATGGTCGATCGACTCGGCGGTCCAGCCCTTGGGCAGGCTCGAGCGCTTGGCGTCCTTGCCTTCGCCGCGCTGGATGTAGGGGCCGAAGCGGCCGCTCCTGAGGGTGATCTCCTCGGCGGTGTATGGATCCTTGCCGAGCAGCTTGACGCCGTCCTCGCCATTGCCGTTCTCGCCGTTGGGATTGGCGGCGTCGCCAAGCTGGCGGGTATAGGAGCATTCCGGATAATTCGAGCAGCCGACAAAGGCGCCGAACTTACCGAGCTTCAGCGACAGGTTGCCGGTGCCGCATTTCGGGCAGACGCGCGGGTTTGAGCCGTCCTCCCGCGCGGGGAACACCAGCGGCGCCAACTCGTCATTGAGGGCGTCAAGCACGTCGGAGACGCGCAGTTCCTTGATGTCGTCGACGGCGCCCGAAAAATCCTTCCAGAAGTCGCGCAGCACGTCCTTCCAGGCGAGCTTGCCGTCGGAGATCTCGTCGAGCTTTTCCTCGAGCGAGGCTGTGAAGTCATATTCGACATAGCGCTCGAAGAAGCTTTCGAGGAAGGCCGACAGCAGCCGGCCCTTGGCCTGCGGCACCAGCTTGCGCCGGTCGATGGCGACGTAGTCGCGGTCCTCGAGCGTCTTCAGAATCGCCGTGTAGGTCGACGGCCGGCCGATGCCGAGCTCTTCCAGCTTCTTGATCAGCGACGCCTCGGAATAGCGCGGCGGCGGCTCGGTCGTGTGCTGGGTGGCGTTGATCGCCTCACGGGCAAGCTGCTCGCCGGCGCGGATCTCGGGCAGGCGGCGGCTTTCCTCGTCCTCCGCGTCCTCGTCCTTCTGGTCGGTGTAGGCGGCGATGAAGCCGTCGAAGCGGATGACCGAGCCGACCGCGCGAAGCTCGGCGGTGCGGGCGCCGTTGACCGCCTCGATCTCGACCGTGGTGCGCTCGATCTCGGCCGGCTGCATCTGGCTGGCGATCGCGCGCTTCCAGATCAGCTCATAGAGGCGCGCCTGATCGGCATCGAGATATTGCCTGACCGATGCCGGCGTGCGCTTGAAATCGGTAGGGCGGATCGCCTCATGCGCTTCCTGGGCGTTCTTGGCCTTGACCGAATAATAGCGTGGGTTTTCGGGCAGGTATTTCGCGCCGAACTCGCTGGCGATGGCATCGCGCGCCGCGGTGATCGCCTCCGGCGCCATCTGCACGCCGTCGGTTCGCATATAGGTGATGAGGCCGGCGGTCTCGCCGCCGACATCCATGCCTTCGTAAAGCTTCTGCGCCACCTGCATGGTGCGGTTGGCCGAGAAGCCGAGCCGCGAGGAGGCGGCCTGCTGCAGCGTCGAGGTGGTGAAGGGCGGGCCCGGATTGCGCTTGGTGGGCTTGGCTTCGACCGACAGCGCCTTGAAGGTCGCACCTTCGAGCATCGCCTTGATGTCGTCGGCCTGGGCCTTGTTGGCGAGGTCGAGCTTCTGCAGCTTCTTGCCGGCATAGGCGGTCAGCCGCGCCTCGAAACTGTCGTTGCGCGGCGTGTTGAGGATGGCGGCGATCTGCCAGTATTCCTCGCGGACGAAGCGCTCGATCTCGGATTCGCGGTCGCAGACCAGCCGCAGCGCCACCGACTGGACGCGCCCGGCGGAACGGGCGCCCGGCAGCTTGCGCCACAGCACCGGCGAGAGGGTGAAGCCGACGAGATAGTCGAGCGCGCGGCGCGCGAGATAGGCGTCCACCAGCGGCGCATCGATCTGGCGCGGATTGGCCATGGCCTCCATTACCGAGGTCTTTGTTATGGCGTTGAAGACGACGCGGCTGACCGGCTTGTCCTTCAGCGCGCGCTTCTGCCTCAGCACTTCCAGCACATGCCAGGAAATCGCCTCGCCCTCGCGATCCGGGTCGGTGGCGAGGATCAGCCCGTCGGCGTCCTTGACCGCCTTGGCGATGTCGGCGAGGCGCTTGCCGGAGGCGGTGTCTACCGACCAGGACATGGCGAAGTCCTCGTCCGGGCGCACCGAGCCGTCCTTGGCCGGCAGATCGCGGACATGGCCGAACGAGGCCAGGACCTTATAGTTCTTGCCCAGATATTTGTTGATTGTCTTCGCCTTGGCCGGCGATTCGACGACGACGACGTCCATGAGGTCTCTTATCAGCTGTGAGGCGGCGGAAGAGCTCCGCGGCGCACGACGAAATCCCACTCTTTTCGTCGCTCACATGGCCGTGCTTTTGCAATCGGTCAAGGGGACAGGCCCAATTTGCGAACTGGCCGACAGCGATACACTCTTAGAGTGTATGGCGGAGAACACATTTTTTGGCGCACCGACGGATCGTGTCTTGGTTCGGTCTTTTACCGAGGGGAGTCGCCGACAGAACCAGCATCGGCCCGGCGGTACGCGGACGGCACGCGGCACTGGCGCGCCATCCATTGAACGCGCAGCGGCCGCCGCTTCTTCCTCGGCTAGCGACCACGCGCCACACAATGGTGATTGGCACGAGGGCGCCGGCATCGCTATATCGGCGCCAGCACAACCGGGGCATCGTGAAATGGCATTGGACATCGGCTATGTCAGCGCGGTCGGAGCAGGGGCGATCTCGTTCCTGTCGCCGTGCGTGCTGCCGCTGGTGCCGCCTTATCTTTGCTACATGGCCGGCGTTTCGGTCGACGATTTCCGCGGCAACGCCGGCGCGACGGCGCGCGAAGGCGCACGTGGCGCGCTGCTCTATGCCTCTGTTGCCTTCGTGCTCGGCTTCTCGACCGTCTTCGTCGCGCTTGGCGCCGGCGCCTCGACGATCGGCCGGCTGCTGCGCGTCTGGCAGGAACCGCTGGCGATGGTGGCCGGCGCGCTGATCATCATCATGGGCCTGAATTTCCTCGGCATCGTGCGCATCCCGCTCTTGTCGCGCGAGGCGCGCTTCCAGTCGCAGGGCAAGCCGGCCAGCATGATCGCCGCCTATGTCATGGGGCTGGCCTTTGCCTTCGGCTGGACGCCCTGCATCGGCCCGGTGCTGGGGCCGATCCTGACTTTAGCCGGCGGCCGCGAGACGGTGGGCGAGGGCGCGCTGCTGCTCGCCGCCTATTCGCTCGGGCTCGGCATCCCCTTCCTGATCGCGGCGCTGTTTTCCGGCGCCTTCATGCGCTTCTTGGGAGAATTCCGCGTCCATCTCGGTCGCGTGGAAAAAGCGATCGGCGCGCTGCTCGTCGTCGCCGGCGTGTTTTTTCTCACCGGTGGCGTGCAGAGCGCATCCTACTGGCTGCTGGAAAACTTCCCGGCGCTCGGGCGGCTCGGGTGATCTGCCACTTCGTGCACAGGATCGAATTGTGGACCCGCCGATCAAGAGTCCAGGTGATCCGCTGTCTCACCGGAATTTAACCGCATTGGTGCAGCATCACGCCGCTGCTAGCATGCGATGATTTGAATCCTTTCATACGGTTGCCCTATGAGCCAGAGATCCTGCCTGTCCGTCATCCTCGCCGCCGGCGAAGGTACGCGCATGAAGAGCGCGATGCCCAAGGTGCTGCACGCCATTGCCGGCCTGCCGATGGTGGCTCATGTGGTGAAGGCCGCTGAGGCCGCCGGGGCAACGGGTCTGGCGCTGGTGATCGGCCACGGCGCCGACGAGATGCGGAAGGCGGTGCAGAAATTCGCGCCGAAAGCCGAGACCTTCGTGCAGGAGAAGCGGCTCGGCACGGCCCATGCGGTGCTTGCCGCGCGCGAAGCGATAGCGAAGGGCTACGACGACATCCTCGTCATGTTCGGCGACACGCCGCTGATCGATGCGGCAGCGCTGGCTGCCGCGCGGCAGAAGCTGGCGGAGGGTGCTGCCGTTGCGGTGATCGGCTTCCGCCCGCCCAATCCGACGGGATACGGCCGGCTGATCGAGAAGGGCGGGCGTCTCGTCGCCATCAGGGAGGAGAAGGACTGCTCCGAGGCGGAAAAAAAGCTCGGCTTCTGCAATGCCGGGATGATGGCGGTGGCCGGCAACCAGGCGCTTCGGCTGCTCGACAAGGTCGGCAACAACAATGCCAAGGGCGAGTTCTATCTCACCGACATCGTCGAGCTCGCCGGCGCGGACGGGCTCGATGTGGTGGCCACGGAGGCGAGCTTCGAAAGCGCGCTCGGCATCAACAACCGGGCCGAGCTCGCCGAGGCGGAAGCTATCTGGCAGGCGCGCCAGCGGCGCGAGGCGATGCTTGCCGGCGTGACGCTGATCGCGCCTGAAACCGTCTACTTCTCGCACGACACCGAGATCGGTGCCGATACGATTGTCGAGCCGCATGTCTGGTTCGGCCCGGGCGTCAAGATCGCTTCAGGGGCGAAAATCCACGCCTTCAGCCATATCGAAGGCGCCACGATCGCTTCCAATTGCGATGTCGGGCCGTTCGCGCGGCTGCGGCCGGGCGCCGATTTGCGGCAAAAGGCCAAGGTCGGCAATTTCTGCGAGGTCAAGCAGGCAACGATCGAGGAAGGCGCCAAGGTCAACCACCTGACTTATATCGGCGACGCGCGGGTCGGTGTTGGGGCGAATATCGGCGCTGGCACCATCACCTGCAACTATGACGGCTTTTCCAAATTCTTCACCGATATCGGCGAGGGCGCGTTCGTCGGCTCCAACTCCGCGCTGGTGGCGCCGGTCACGATCGGCAAGGGTGGCTACATCGCTTCGGGCAGCGTGATCACCGAGAGCGTGCCCGACGATGCGCTGGCCTTCGGCCGCGCCCGCCAAAAGACGCTGCCCAGAAAAGGCAAGGAATTGCGCGAGCGCTTCGCGTCGGCGGCCGCGGCGAAGAAAAGAGCCGCGGAATGATCGTCAAAGGACGTTTGCTGGGCCGGCGCCGCTGGCGCCAACCATAAATGATCGAGCACCGCGCCGCGAAAAACCAACCATTTGCAGTAACCGGATTGCAAGCGCGGCGTGTCATGG
>NZ_RZSV01000306.1:0-5552 GCF_004023205.1 Mesorhizobium sp. M1A.F.Ca.IN.020.03.2.1
CTACGACGCCATCATCGATGCCGCTTGCGAGGCCTGGCGAAAACTCCTCGCCCAGCCGCACACTGTCACTTCAATTGGCATGCGCGATTGGGCTCACGTCGGTCAATCATCATGACCTTTGGTATTAGTGGCCCGACGCATGTAAGATTTCCAGGCGTCCGAGCCGGATTCGCGGCCTCCGCCGGTTTCCTTTTCGCCGCCGAAGGCCCCGCCGATCTCGGCGCCGGACGGGCCGATGTTCACATCAGGACGCTCGATAGTCCCTCCGGGACGCTCCCGCCTTCCTTCTGGAAGCGCTTGACCGCACGGTTGAACAGGGCCTGAGCCGCCAGCGCGGTCAGCGGCGTCTTCTCCGAGGGTTTTCCAGACGATGGAGTTCCCGCAGACCAGCGCAAGCGCCGCGTTCCATGACCAGACCGCGACCGGGAAGTTGAAAGCTTAGATGATGCCGGTGACGCCGAGCGGATGCCAAGTTTCCATCATCCGGTGCTCAGCACGCTCGGTGGCGATCGTCAGGCCGTACAACTGACGCGACAGGCCGACGGCAAAGTCGCAGATGTCGATCATCTCCTGGACCTCGCCTAGGCCTTCCGACGGAATCTTGCCTACTTCGATCGAGACGAGACGTCCAAGATCGTCTTTGGCCAAGCGAAGCACCTCGCCAAGAAGGCGGATCAGTTCGCCGCGCTTCGGTGCCGGCACCAGTCGCCACTCGAGGAGGGCCGAATGGGCGTTTTCAATGGCTTCGTCGGCGGTTGCGGCATCGACGGTCTTCAGTCGGGCGAGCATTTCGCCTGAGATCGGGGATTTCACGGCGAGCTCACCAGCCGCAAGGTCGGTAGCGTCGACGCAGCGGCCGAGGATCGCGGCGACCTCGTCAGGGAGCGACGAATTGGCGATCTGAGTGGCGTGCGAAGTCATGGTGTTTCCTCCGGGTGTTAGGCATGGGCCGTCGCCGTCACCGCGGCGACAGGTGCGCGATGTGAGATCCGATCTCGCAAGAACTTCGCGGATCGAGCGGAAGCGAAGCAGGTGCGTCCTCTCCCGGCCAGGTGCTTGACGAGAGCCTCGGCCGGGTGGCGCGGCCTGAAGCCAACGAAGCGCTTGGTTTGGCAACGGCACGAGAAGCCGGTGGCAAGAACGCGACTTTTGCCCTTGTCGGCAAGTCGCCCCGCCCAGCTCATCGCAAAGAGTTGCTCCAAGAGTGCAGCGTTCTCCCGTTCATGGCCGAACAGGCCGGCCATTCCGCAACATCCGGTCGTGGGTGTTTCGATGCGAAGGCCGAACGTCGAGAAGATACGCTTCCACTGTGCGCAGGCGCGTGGATTGGCCGTCTTTTCCGTGCAGTGCAGAAAAAGGTCATAGGACGGGACGTCGGATCGCGGCTCTCGCGCAGCAATGTTGCCCGCCTCAATCTCTGCCGAAAGGAAGGACTCGAGAGAGCGCACTCGTGGCCGGCGGTCGACGCCGTCGGAGTCGGTCGCTGAATCCATTCGGTACTCCACCTCATGCATCAGGACGGCGACAGGCTCGATGCCGACGACAGGTAGGCCCGTTTCGAGCAAGCGTCTGTGGTAGGCTCGTGCCGAACTCGCAACCCGAGTGAAGCGGTCGAGCATTCCAAGAACGTGCAGGCGTTTCCCGTTGGGCCGCGCCGTAATCTGATGAACCTCGTAGCCCAGCGCCCTCAGGAGGTCGCGCGCTGCATGAACGACATCGCCATCGAAAGCACCCGTGAAGGTGTCCTCGACGAGAAGCACGGTCCGTCGCTTCACGTCGGCAGGAAGACGCGACCACGTGCCGATAGGTCGTGCAGTCGAAGTCGCCGCCGTCAAGTAGGGCCGAGAACAGCTGGTCATAGTCGCCGAATTGCCCGATGAGCCGATGAGCTGCTCCGGCCCCGGCCGGTCTGCAGGATTCCCATTCTCATTGCTCAGATCCCAAGGCGGTCGCGCAGGCCGTACCACCACGCGCCGAGAACGGTCAGCGGAACCCTAAACGCACGCCCGCCGGGAAAGGGCAGGCTCGGTAGTGATGCCCACACGTCAAACCGTTCTGCATGCCCGGCCACGGCCTTCGCAAGGATTTTGCCGAGCAGATGCGTCGTCGTCACCCCGTGACCGCAGTCGCCGTGCGAAAAATAGACATTCTCCGCCAAGCGGCCGACATGCGGGATGCGCGTCAGCGTCAGGGCGAAATTGCCGCTCCAAGCGCAATCAATTCGCACATTGGCTAATTCAGGGAACGTTCTAATCATATTCGGGCGAATGATGCCCGTGAGGTTTAACGGATCCTGGCCGCCATAGCCGATGCCGCCACCATAAAGTAGGCGGTTATCGCTGGTCCGCCGGTAGTAGTCGAGCACGAAGTTCGCATCTTCGACGCAGTAGTCCGACGGCAGCAATTGCTGGATCAGCGCCGGATCGAGTGGCTCTGTCACCATGAGCTGGCTGGAGACCGGCATCATGCGCTCCGAGATCGAAGGCACAAGATCGCCAGATAGGCATTTCCGCAAACAAGGAGATATTGTGCCTCAACCTGACCGCATTCAGTCGCAGCGATCGGCTTGCCTCTCAGAGACAATCGAACCACGCGGGAATTCTCAACGATCCGTGCTCCAAGCTGCTCGGCCGCGGCAGCCTCACCAAGCACCAGATTGAGGGGATGGATATGCCCGCCCATCCTGTCGATCATTCCACCGACGTAGCGTTTGCTCTTCACGTAGTGGTCGATGTCTTGGGGCGCGACGATCTCCATGCCGTTGAGGCCATAGCTCTCGCAACCTGCTTTGATCCTTTCGAACTCACGGACCTGCTTGGCGGTGAACGCCGCGAACAATCCGCCATGACGCAGATCGCAATCGATCCCGTATGTCTGAACGCGCTGACGAATGATGTCGCCGCCCTCGCGCGACATCAGCGCCAGCCACCGGGCCTTTTCCGGGCCATAGCGGCGTTCAATAGTCTCGAGATCGCGGCTATATCCATTGACGATCTGCCCACCATTGCGGCCCGAGGCACCGAAACCGATTCGCTGGGCTTCGAGCACCACGACCTTGTAGCCCTTTTCAGAGAGCTGCAATGCTGCGGAAATGCCGGTGAATCCGGCTCCAACAATGCACACATCGGCGGAAACAGACCCCTGAAGCGATGGTCGGACCTGCTTGTCGTTCGCCGTCGCTGCGTACCAGGACAGGGCGTGGCCGGGGTCATCTTGAGCAACCGCAGCAACCGTCATTTAAACGATCCTTATGTAGGCGTCGTACTCCACGTCCGTCACTCGAAGAGAAAACTCCTGCAGTTCTTGCTGCTTGCCGGCTGTATAGAGATTGCGGAAATCGGACCCGAAAGCCGAGAGGGCGGGATCTTGCTTCAGCCATTCTTTGATCCGCGCCTCAAAGGGCTCGTACATGCTGGGTCTTTTCGGCCAGGGCTTCGTCCGCCGATAGGGTCGCCGATGCGGCGAGACCGTGCTGATCAAACGACAGCTCGAATACCGCCGTGTTGCGCTGGTGGTCATCGTGCAACCCGACAGCTCGCTCGCCTGCATCCCGGCGTGGATGAAGCCGGATGAAGCACGAGGCTGCGGCTCAATACACCTGTTGTCGGGTTTGTCGAGTTCACGACGCTGTGGTGTTCGGCTTGGCTTCTTACTAATTCCTTGAATAGAAGACAAAAAGTCGTCTGACGTGCTCGTTCTGCGCAGCTGGCACGACTTTTGAAGCTTCCTCTCTTCGAGGCGGCTGGGGCTGCCGACCGATATTCACATCGTGGCTGACATAACGATCGATGGAACGAAGGAAGGAAAGCAGCATGTCACATCGGCGTCAGATATCCGAATTCCGCGCGGCGTTTTCGTCCTCACGCGGATTTTTCATTTTAGCCTTCTTGGGCTAAGCATCTTGGTGCGCTCGTATAAAGCCATGAATCGTTCTCATATCCATCTACCCGGCGGCGCTTTTCGCGACGTGTTTGCTTTCACCACCCGCCATTGGGCTCGGCAGCCGGCGCGGCTCGCGCTCATTATGGCCGCGGTGTTTGCCGCAACGCTGGCTGACGTCTTGGCGCCGCTCTATTCCGGATGGCTCGTGGACGCGGTCGCACATGGAGTTGCCTCCGAGGCCATCGCGTGGGATGCTGCCCTTGCGGGTTTCTCCATGCTGATTGCGCTCGCACTTGGCGCTATCGTCATGCGTCAGGTCGCCTTCATTGGCATCATCCATCTGACCTCAAAGATGATGGCCGACATCTCGAGCGACGCGTTCCACCGCGTCCAGCGCCTTTCGACTGACTGGCATGCTAACAGTTTCGCCGGCTCCACGGTGCGCAAGATCACGCGCGGCATGTGGGCACTCGCTCTTTTAAATGACACGATCCTCGTAGCGTTATTCCCTTCGCTCATCATGCTCGTCGGTTCGACCATTCTACTCGGCTGGTACTGGGGAACCATGGGCCTGATCATCGCCTGCGGCTCTCTCGTCTACGCAACGCTGACGATCGCGCTGTCGCTCGGCTATGTCGCCCCGGCGGCAAGCCTCGCCAACAGCTGGGACACAAGGCTCGGCGGCTCGCTCGCGGATGCGATTAGCTGCAACGCGGTGGTCAAAAGTTTCGGCACCGAGGTGCGAGAAGATGATCGCCTCGCGAAGATCATCGCGAAGTGGCGGCATCGGACGCGCCGGACGTGGGTGCGGGAGACGATCAACGGCACGACCCAAGGCATCACGCTCCTGGCGCTGAGGGCGGCGGTGATCGGCTATGCCCTGCTTCTGTGGTCCCGCGGCCGTGCAACCCCGGGCGATATCGCTTTCGTACTCACCTCCTTTTTCGTGCTGCAGGGCTATCTGCGCGATGTGGGTATGTATGTCCGCAACGTGCAGCGCTCGGTGAACGATATGGAGGAGCTGGTCGAAATCCAAAGCCAACCTTTCGGCATCGCCGATCACCCCGGAGCCAAGTCGATCCGGATCACCAATGGCCGCATCGATTTCGAGAACGTTCATTTCCAATACGGCAACCATCGACCGCCCCTCTATAACAACTTTTCGGTGTCGATTAAGGCCGGCGAGCGGGTCGGTCTAGTGGGTCCCTCCGGGTCCGGCAAGACCACCTTCGTGAAGCTCACCCAACGGTTTTACGATGTGAGCAGCGGCCGGATCCTGATCGATGGGGAGGATATTTCGAAGGTGACGCAGGCTTCGTTGCGCTCGCAGATCGCGATCGTGCAGCAGGAGCCGATCCTGTTCCACCGGTCGCTTGCCGAGAACATCGCCTATGGCCGGCCCGGCGCCAGCCAAGCCGAGATCGAGGAGGCGGCGCGGCTCGCCAGTGCGAGTGAGTTCATCGCGCGCCTACCGAAGGGTTATGGTACGCTCGTCGGCGAACGTGGCATGAAACTCTCAGGCGGTGAACGCCAGCGGGTGGCGATCGCGCGCGCCTTCCTGGCGAATGCGCCGATCCTGATCCTCGACGAGGCGACCTCAAGCCTCGATTCGGAGTCGGAGGTGCTGATCCAAAACGCGATGGAACGACTGATGGTCGGCAGGACGACAC
>NZ_RZSV01000307.1:0-5442 GCF_004023205.1 Mesorhizobium sp. M1A.F.Ca.IN.020.03.2.1
CGGCGCCAGCATCGACAAGCACTTCGTGGCCGTGCGCGACATATTCGCGGACAGAGCCGGGCGTCAGACCGACACGGTATTCATGGTTCTTGATTTCCTTGGGGCAGCCGACGCGCATCTTCTTCTCCTGTCCGGCCCTTGAAAGGGCGCTCTCCCTGACATTTCCGGGCATGCCGCCAATCCCAAACCGCCGCGCAGTTTTAGGGCGACATGCATGAGGCGCAGTGAAGCATGAATCGTTCCGCATGTGTTTGCGAATGCACTTGCGGCAGCGTCCGGTCTTCGATAATCGTTGCGCAAAAAGCCGGAATATTCGCAGGAATCTCGAAAAATGCCGCTCGACAGGATCGATATCGCCATTCTGGAGACTTTACAGAAGGATGGCCGGATCCCCAATGCAGCGCTTGCCGAAAAGGTTGGGCTGTCGCAGTCGGCCTGCTCCAGGCGCCTGGACAATCTGGAGAAATCCGGAACCATCCGCGGCTATCACGCGCGACTGTCGAATGCAGCGCTCGGCCATCAGATGACGGCGATCGTGCATATATCGCTGTCGGGGCAGTTCGAGAAGACGCTGTCCGATTTCGAAGCGGCGATCAAACGCTGCCCGAACGTGCTTTCCTGCCATCTGATGTCGGGCGAATACGACTATATCCTGCGTATAGCGGCCAAGGACCTTGCCGACTATGAGCGCATCCACAAGGAATGGCTGTCGGCGATGCCGCATGTGACGAAGATCAACTCGTCCTTCGCCCTGCGCGAGATCGTCGACAGGACGGCGGTGGGGTTGAGGCCCGAAATGGCTTAGCTGAAGTCAGAGCGTTGCATCGTTTCACGGGAACCCCGAACCGCTCATTTCTTTGCTTTGCGCAATTACGGACGGAAAACCGCTACACACTTTTCCTGGAACTGCATTAGGCTCCGGCCGCCTCGGTGACCACCTTGGTCATCGGGATGTCGTGCGGTTGCGGATAGATGGTGGGAATGCGCTGCAATTCGTAGCCGACGCCGATCACCAGCGGCCTGAACGGCATGGCGGCGAGCGTACGATCGTAGAAACCGCCGCCATAGCCCAGCCGGTAGTTGCTGGGATCGATGCCGACTACCGGCGAGATCACGATATCGGGCAGGACAGGATCACCCTCGGCCGGGATCGGGATGTTCCAGACGCCCTTCTCCAGCCGGTCGCCCGGCGCGTAGGCGCGGAACACCAAAGGCTGGCCCTTCTCGATGACGACGGGCAGCGCGGTGCGGCCGCCGCGCGCATTGATCGACGCCATAAAGCCGCGCAGGTCCGGCTCGCCGCGGAACGGCCAGTAGAGGCTGACCATAAGGCCGGCAACCTTGCCGACCAGCATATCGAGGCCCTCGGCAATCCGCTGTGACATTGCCGCGCGTGCATCGGCGGAAACCGCAAGCCGCGCGCCGATCAGCCGCTCACGCTCCGCCTTGCGCCAGCGCCGGACATCGGTCCAGTCGGACAGCGGCATCTGATAGGCCGGGTCGAGCTCATGCATGAAACAAGGCGGCGAAGCGTATTGCGCCGGGCCGTCGTCATCGCGATTGTCAGACATGCTCCACTCCTATCGTTCTGCTCCACGCTATACCCGGCGTTCCGGGGCGACATGCGCGTACACGACACCGGGCGACGACTCCCGGGCACTGACATGGCCAGCGGTGGCGTTGTTGCGGTGCACAAAAATGCTTACATCTAGGCAATCGGGTTGCTTTGGGCGAGGTGGCTGAAAATGGACGAAGCCAAGCATCATGTCGTGATCGTCGGCGCCGGGTTCGGCGGTCTCGAACTTACCCGCGCGCTGGCCGGCGCACCGGTGCGCATCACCATGATCGACAAGCGCAATCACCACTTGTTCCAGCCGCTGCTCTACCAGGTGGCGACCACCGCGCTGGCGACTTCCGAGATCGCCTGGCCGATCCGTCATCTGTTACGCAAGCGCAAGGACGTGACGACGCTTCTGGGTACGGTCATCGGTGTTGACCGCGCAGGCAAACGCGTGCTGCTCGATGACGGGAGCGCAGTCGGCTACGACACGCTAGTGCTCGCCACCGGCGCGCGCCACGCCTATTTCGGCCATGACGAATGGGAGCCATTCGCGCCCGGGCTGAAGACGCTGGAAGATGCCACCACCATCCGGCGCCGCATCCTGCTCGCCTTCGAGCAAGCCGAGCGCGAGACCGATCCCGCCAGGCGCCAGGCATTGCTGACGCTGGTCATCGTTGGCGGCGGACCGACCGGCGTGGAGCTTGCCGGCACCATTGCAGAGCTTGCGCAGGACACGCTGCGCGGCGAATTCCGCAATATCGACACGCGGCAGGCGCGCGTTGTGCTGATCGAAGCCGGTGACCGTGTGCTCGCCAATTTCGCACCGGAGCTCTCGGCCTATGCTCAAAAAGCGCTGGAGCGGCTTGGCGTGACGGTCGAGCTTGGCCGTGCCGTCACGCAGTTGGATGCCGAGGGCGTCGTCTTTGGCGATACCTACCTGCCGGCAAACACGATTTTATGGGCAGCCGGCGTCGCCGCTTCGCCTGCGGCGGAATGGCTGGGAGCGCCCGCCGACCGGGCGGGCAGGGTGCTGGTCGAGCCCGATCTCACCGTGCCGGGCAGCCCGGAGATATTTGTTATCGGCGATACGGCACATCTGCTGCGACCGGACGGCAAGCCGGTACCGGGCGTGGCGCCGTCCGCCAAGCAGGAGGGCAGGCATGTTGCTGCAACGATCAAAGCGAGGCTCGATGGCGACGCAACGCCACGCCCTTTCCGCTACAAGCATGCCGGCGACCTGGCGACGATCGGCAAACGCGCGGCCGCCATCGATTTCGGCTGGATCAAGCTCACCGGCTGGCTCGCATGGTGGCTCTGGGGGATAGCGCACATTTATTTCCTGATCGATTTCCGCAATCGGCTCGCAGTGTCGCTCAGCTGGCTATGGATATATTTTACCGGACAGCGCAGCGCGCGCCTGATCACTCAGGGTGACGACGACAAGAGCTGATTGCTTTTCATCGACGCGTCACCTTGTCTGATCAACAGACATCCAACAGACATGGACTCGAAATGCCTTCGGCGGCATGTTCCGATTGAGGGGCAGGGCATGTCGCGTTGTCTAAGAGGAGGAAAACAATGTCACTTTTGCCCGTCTCTCGCCGCGAATTCCTGGCCGGAGCCGCCGCCACCGGAGCGCTGATCATGCTGCATCCGTTCTCCGTCCGGGCCGCAGCCAATCAGGCGCATCTGAGGATCATGGAGACGACCGACATCCATGTGAATTTGCTGCCTTATGATTATTACGCCGACAAAGCGAACGACACGATGGGCCTGTCGCGCACGGCCTCGCTGATCGACGGGGTGCGCAAGCAAGCCACCAATGCGATGCTGATCGACAACGGCGACCTGTTGCAGGGCAATCCGATGGGCGACTACATCGCCTATGAAAAGGGCATGAAGGACGGCGACCTGCATCCGATCATGAAGGGCATGAACCTGCTCGGCTATGAATGCTCGACCCTCGGCAACCACGAATTCAACTACGGCCTGTCCTTCATGGACAAGGTGTTGGCCGGCGCCAATTTCCCCTTCGTATGCGCCAACCTGATCCGGGGCACCACGCTCGCCACGAACCCGCGCGACGACAAGCTCTACCTCAAGCCCTATGTTATCCTCGACAAGAAGATCAAGGACGGCTCCGGCGCCGAACAGCCGATCAAGATCGGGGTCATCGGTTTCGTGCCGCCGCAGATCATGGTCTGGGACCTGAAAAACCTGGAAGGCAACGTCCAGACCCGCGACATTGTCCAGGCGGCCAAGGCCTGGGTACCGCAAATCCGTGAGGAGGGCGCCGACATCGTCATTGCGCTTTCGCATTCCGGCATCGATATCAAGCAGGGCGACATGATGGAGAACGCCTCCTTCTTCGTCGCCGGCGTCGAAGGCATCGACGCGGTCTTCACCGGGCACCAGCATCTCGTCTTCCCCGGCAAGAAGGATTTCCAGGCGCTGGAAGGCGTCGACACCGAAAAAGGCACTCTGCAGGGCAAGCCGGCGGTGATGGGCGGCTTCTGGGGCTCGCATATGGGCCTGATCGACCTGCTTCTTGAGCGCGATGGCTCGAAATGGCGCGTCGTCTCGGCCACCTCCGAGGCGCGGCCGATCTATGAGCGGGTCGACAGCAAGAACAAGGCTACGGTCGGCGACGACAAACGCATCATCGCGGCGCTCGAGCAGGATCACGAGGCGACGCTCGCCTATGTCCGCCGCCCCGTCGGCAAGACGTCCGCGCCGCTCTATTCCTATTTCGCTTTGGTCGCCGACGATCCCTCGGTGCAGATCGTCAATCAGGCGCAGAGCTGGTATCTCAAGGATATTCTGAAGAGCACAGAGTGGAAGGACGTGCCGCTCCTCTCTGCGGCGGCACCGTTCAAAGCAGGCGGCCGCAACGGCGCCGACTACTATACCGACGTTCCTGTCGGCGATATCGCCATCAAGAACGTCGCCGATCTCTATCTTTATCCGAACACCGTGCGCGCGGTCGAAATCACCGGCTCGCAAGTCAAGGAATGGCTGGAGATGTCGGCCGGCATCTTCAACAGGATCGAGCCCGGGAAGGCGGATCAGCCGCTGATCAACACCGAGTTCCCCTCCTACAATTTCGACGTCATCGATGGCATCACCTACAAGATCGACCTGTCGCAGCCACCGAAATACGATACGAAGGGCGCCGTCGCCAATGCCGGCTCCAGCCGCATCGTCGATCTTAAATTCGGCGGCAAGCCGCTCGATCCGGCAGCGAAATTCGTGGTTGCCACCAACAACTACCGCGCTGGCGGCGGCGGCAATTTCCCTGATATCAATGCTTCGAAGATCATCTATGAGGCGCCGGACACCAACCGCGACGTGATCGTGCGCTACGTCATCAGCGAGGGCACGATCAATCCGTCGGCGGACGACAACTGGTCGTTCGCGCCGCTGCCTGGAACCAGCGTTGTCTTCGAGACCGGACCCAGGGCCAAGGATTTCATCGGTCAGGTGAAGTCGCTGAAGATCGAGCCGGCGGGCGAGGGTGAGGCGGGGTTTGCCAAATACCGCATTACCCTTTGATGTTGCGCGGCCGGGCCGGCCTGATTTGGCTAAGGCGAAGGGGTGGTCGCGGGCGTGGTGAGCGGCCCGGGGAAGGCCGGCTGGATCGACGTGCCGAGCGGATCGCTGGGCACGGTCAGCGGCGCCATTCCTCTCGGGTGGCGAATCTCCTGGATGGTCGATGTCGGCGTGTTGTTGACAAGGTCGCTGGCCCCCGGTGTCAGCGTCGGGGCAGTCAGCGCGCCCAGCGGGTCATTGGTGACTCTGGGCAAGGATACTTTTGCTTCAGCGGCACTTGCCGAGATCACGGCAAGCAGCAGCACGGCGACGGCTACGGTGCGGTTCAAGGA
>NZ_RZSV01000308.1:0-5406 GCF_004023205.1 Mesorhizobium sp. M1A.F.Ca.IN.020.03.2.1
CCATGATCGGCACCAATCTCGCCATCGTCCGGCTTTCATCGGCTGCAGTGCCCGTCGCGACCATCGCCGGCGCCTAGACCTCGAGCATGACCTTGATCGCGCGCCGCTCGTCCATGGCGCGGTAGCCTTCCGCGACCTTGGTCAGCGGCAGCTTGAGGTCGAAAACCTTGCCGGGCTTGATCCTGCCCTTGAGCACGCGCTCCATCAGGTCGGGCAGGAAGCGGCGCACCGGCGCCGGGCCGCCCAGCATGCGCTTCTGGCCGAAGAACAGTTTCTGGCCGTCGAAGCTCACGCCATGCGGCACGCCGACATAGCCGATGGTGCCGCCGGGGCGCGAGCAGGCCAGCGCCTGGTCGAAGGATTCGGCCGTACCGACGCATTCCAGCACCGAGTCCGCGCCGACGCCCGCGGTCAGTTCCTTGATGCGGGCGATGCCTTCCTCGCCGCGCTCGGCCACGATGTCGGTCGCGCCGAATTCGCGCGCGAGTTTCTGGCGGCTCTCGTGCCGGCTCATGGCGATGATGCGCTGCGCGCCCATCTCGCTCGCCGCGAGCACGCCCATCAGGCCGACGGCGCCGTCGCCGACGACGACAACGGTCGATCCTTCGCGCACCTCGGCCGCATCCGCCGCATACCAGCCGGTGCCGAGCACATCCGAGACGGCCAACAGGTCAGGCACCAGGTCGGCCGGCGGAACCTCGGAAGTCGCCACCAGGGTGCCGTCGGCCAGCGGCACGCGGGCATAAGGCGCCTGCGCGCCCGACATGAACTCGCGTTGCACGCAGGAAGACTGGAAGCCGAAGCGGCAATGCGGGCAGGTGTTGTCGGAGAGGCAGAAGGAGCCGACGACGAACTGGCCGGGGCGCACGTTGCGCACCTCCGCGCCGACCTCGACGACGATGCCGCAATATTCGTGGCCCATATGCATCGGGCGATCGATCGGCTGCAGCCCGCGATACGGCCACAGGTCCGAGCCGCAGATGCAGCTCGCCGAGAGCTTGATGATGGCGTCCGTCGGGCGAAGGATCTTCGGGTCCTCGATTTCCTCGCAGCGGATATCGCCGGGCTTATGAAGAACAGTTGCGAGCATTTTGCTTTCCTTTTCGTTCGATCGGTGATCAGGCGCGGTAGTCGGCGTCGCTGACATGTTCCAGCCAGTCCACGACCTTGCCGTCCTTGACCTCCTGGAGGGCAATGTGGGTCATGGCCGTCTCGGGAGACGCGCCGTGCCAATGCTTCTCGCCGGGCGCGAACCAGACGACGTCGCCGGGGCGGACCTCCTCGAGCGGCCCGCCCTCGCGCTGCACGCGGCCACGGCCGGAGACAACGATCAGCGTCTGCCCCAGCGGATGCGTATGCCAGGCGGTGCGGGCGCCGGGCTCGAAGGTGACCTGCGCGCCCTGCACCCGGGCGGCATCGAAGGGATTGAAGAGCGGATCGATCCGGACCGTGCCGGTGAACCAGTCGGAAGGCCCCTTGCCGGACGGCCTCGTGCCAGCGCGAAGAATGTCCATGGTGATCTCCTTTGCGTTCTCAAATGCGTTCGATGCGCAGCGGGAACTCGCCGCGTATGTGCAGGGCCTCTTCGCCCCCGTCGAAACGGCCGAGCCTAATCAGCCCGGGATGGCGGTAGTCGGCGTAGAACATCGCCAGATTGCCCCAGGGCACGAAGTAGCAGAGGTCATAGGGCTGCTCGTTGCCGAACGGGCCGCTGCCCTCTTCGGTCAGCTTGCGCGGCAGATAGGCGATCTTCTCGTTATGCGCGTAGTCGTCGATCGTGAGATCGAGCGGCAGCATGGAAAAGAAATCGCGTGCCGAAGGATTGTCGTAGAGCGTGGCCGTCATGGTTCGGCCATCGAATGTCATTCTGATCTTCATGTCGGCGGGTTCCTGGCTGGCCGGGCCCCTGCCCTGCTGGCTGCGGGCGCGCCGCGGCAGGAGCGTTGATGCGAGCGCGGCGCCGAGCAATGCGCGGCGACTGAGCTTGGGATGGCCGGTCGTCATGGCACGGCCCTCCCGCCCATGCGCGATGCGGCGAACGCGGCGAGCGCCGCTCCGCAAAGCAGCGCCGCGCCGAAGGCAAAGGCTCCCCACCAGCCGACCGTGTCGAAAAGCGTGCCGCCGATCGCAGCGCCGCCGGTAATGGCAAGCTGGATGACGGCCACCTGCAACCCGCCGCCGGCCTCCGCGTCTTCAGGCAGCGTGCGGCTGAGCCAGGTGCCCCAGCCGACGGGCGCGGCCGTGCCGAAGAAACCCCAGACGAAAAGCAGCAGGGCCGTGGGAAGGGGTATTGCGCCGAGGGCGATGAGCGCGAGCGCAAGCACGGCCATGACCAGCGGAATGACGATCAGGATGCTGAACAGACGCGCGCGCAGCAGCCGGCCGATGCACCAGGTGCCGCCGACGCCCGCGAGCCCCATGACCAGCAGGATCGCCGAAAGCGTCGCGACGTCGACCTGGGTGACCCTTTCGAGGAAGGGACGCAGATAGGTGAAGAGCGCGAACTGGCCCATGAACAGCATCATGACCGATGCCATGCCGATGGCGACCGGAGGACGGCCGAGAAGAGCTAGGCTGTTGCCCGGCCGCTTTCGCCGGCGCGGCGGGAGCGGTGGCAGGCTGAGCCACTGCCAGACGAGCGCCAGGAACCCGAGCGGCACGACCAGGAAGAACGCGCCGCGCCAACCGGCATAGGCCCCAAGCAGGCTGCCCAGCGGCGCGGCAATGGTGGCCGCGACGGCGTTGCCGGCGTTCAGCATGGCGAGGCCCTTAGGGACCTGCTCCTCGGGGACGAGGCGCATGACGATCGCGGTCGACATCGACCAGAAGCCGCCGATCGCCATGCCGAGCAGCGCGCGGCCGGCCATCAGGAACGCGTAGTTGGAGGCGAAGGTGACGGCAAGCCCGGACGCGATGAGAAGCACAGTGAAGCCGGTGACTACCAGCCTGCGATCGATGCGGCGCGTCAGGCCGGCGACCAGCAGGCTGGTCACGACAGCGAAAATGCCCGAAATCGAGATCGCCTGGCCCGCCCGACCCTCGGTGATACCGAGATCGGTCGCGATCGGCGACAGCAGGCTGACCGGCATGAACTCCGAGGCGATGAGCACCGAAACGCAAAGCGCCATCGAGAGCACCGCGCCCCGCATGGCGCGGTCTTCGACAAGCCTTGTGTCGTAAGTGGTTTCCATTCGGGGGCATCCTTGCAAGCGGGGCGCCGGAATCGGCCACGGCCGCCGCGACCTGCCCGGAAGATATTGCAGTGCAACCAATTCGATTAGAGCAGATAATCCGTATGGACTTATCGACCTGTGATATAAATCGACCAGGAGGTTCTCCATGCAGCGCGGCGACATGAAAGATTTGCTGTGGTTCCTGGCTGTCGCCCGGGAGCGCAGCTTCACCAGGGCAGCGGCGGAACTCGGCACGTCACAGTCGACGCTCAGCCACACCATCAAGCAGCTGGAAGCCCGCCTCGGCGTTCGCCTGCTTACGCGCACGACGCGAAGCGTGGCGCCGACGGAAGCCGGCGAGCGGCTCTACCAGTCGCTCGCCCCACGCTTCGAGGAGATCGAGGCCGATCTCGCGGGTCTGGTCGCCTTCCGGGACAAGCCCGCTGGCACGGTACGCATCACGCTGTCCGACCATGCGCTGGAGACGACGGTCTGGCCGAAGCTCGAGCCGATGCTCTGCGACTATCCCGACTTGCGCGTCGAGCTCTACAGCGACAACGGCATGCGCAACATCGTGGAGGAGCGCTTCGACGCCGGCGTGCGGCTTGGCGAGAGCGTCGACCGGGACATGATCGCGGTGCGGATCGGCCCCGACTGGCGGCTGGTGGCCATCGCCTCGCCGGATTATTTTTCCCGCCGCCCAAGTCCCGAGGACACCGCAGGATCTGGTCGGGCATGACTGCATCGGCCTGCGGCAGGCGACGTTTGGCGGGCTCTATACCTGGGAGTTCGAGAAGAAGGGCCGCGAGCTTCGGGTCCGGGTCGATGGCCAGCTGACCTTCAACTCGACCCTGCCGATGATCGATGCGGCGCTAAGCGGCTACGGCATCGCTTATGTCCCGGAAAACCTCGTCAGCCGCCACATCGCGGACGGGCGGCTGACGCTCGTGCTCGATGATTGGAGCCTGCCCCTTTCCGGGCTATCACCTCTATTATCCGAGCCGGCGGCAGCTTTCTCCGGCGATGGCAGTCGTCGTCGAGGCGCTTCGGCATCGGAGTTGAGCCTGGGGCCGGGGCGGCACGAGCGCCGAGCAGTGGACGCTCATTGCAGGCTAAACTCGGCAATGCCCGACAAAAGATGCTTGACTCGCCCTGCGCCTTCCGGACAATTGTGTTGTCAGACATCTTACATACGAGAGGGAGGTTTCGTGAGGAGATTGATCGCTTGTTTCGCGCTGGCTGCCGGCGCGCTCGCATTCGTGTCGGCAGCGCGAGCGGGAGAAACCCTGGATCGCGTCACATCCAAGAAGGCCATGATGGTCGCGACCAACAGCGGCTGGCCGCCGCAGAGCTTTCTCGACGAAAGCAACCAGTTGGTGGGTTTTGATATCGACGTCTCGAAAGCGATCGCCAAGCGTCTGGGCGTGGAGGTCAGCTTCGAGACGCCCGACTGGGCCACAATGACCGGCGGCCACTGGCAGGGCCGCTACGACCTCGGCGTCGGCTCGGTGACGCCGACCAAGGCCCGGGCCAAGGTGATCGATTTCGCCGGCATCTATTATTACAGCCCTTATGTTTATGTGGTCCACAAGGACAGCAAGGCGAAGTCCGTGAACGAGCTGAACGGCAAGGTGATCGGTGTCGAAACCGCCACGACTTCGGAAGATTTCATCCGCCGTCAGCTGGAGATCGACGCTCCCGGCCTTCCGCCAGTCGAATACAAGCTGCAACCCGGCGAGATCCGGACCTTTGCCGATTCCATGCTGCCATTCGACGATTTGAAACTTGGGGACGGCGTGCGGCTCGATGCAGTCATCGCGCCCGAGCAGACCGCCCAGAACGCCATCAAGAACGGGTATCCGCTGCGCATTCTTGAGGGCGACTACGCCTTCCGCGAGCCGCTGGTGGTGATCGCGGACAAGGGTGACGCCGAGTGGACCACCAAGGTCGGCGGCATCATCGACGAGATGAAAAAGGACGGCACGCTCGCCACGCTGACCACCAAATGGTACGGCAAGAACTACAGCACCGACTGACGTTCTTCGCGGGCGGCTTTCAAGGCCGCCCGCTCTCATGCGATTCATCATGACCTATCCCGATACTTACTATCGCCGCACGCTTGCCGACGAGAAGGTCAGACCACCATTGGCGGGTCTGGCCGAATGCGACACGGTCATTGTCGGCGGCGGACTGGCCGGTCTGACGACGGCGCTGCAACTGGCACGCGCCCGGC
>NZ_RZSV01000309.1:0-5393 GCF_004023205.1 Mesorhizobium sp. M1A.F.Ca.IN.020.03.2.1
ACTAGGCCGGGCGCGAGAAAGCCGCCGATGAAGCGGAGGAAGCGGGTCCCGACAGGCGCCAAACCGCAGCGGCGGAAAGGGCAGGCGAACCGACGGCCGAGCGGCCAGGAGCCGAAGCCCCTGCCCCTGAGGCAGGCGCTGGCGACGACGACGGCATGACCGCCGACGATTTTCGCGACGCGGAAGACAGCGAGGACTGGGCCGGTTCCGCCAGGGATGGCGCCCTGCCCGCGGCTGGACAGCCTCGCGAAGCGAAAGCGCCGCCACCGAAAAGGCCGCGCCTCACGGTGCCGCCGCTCAAGCTCGAGGGCTTCGTGCCCTCGGCTTTCTCCACCGGGGAAGGCGACAGGGCTCCCGACACGTCCATCCTCGCCAGGCTGCCTGTGCCGCTGCTCATCCATTCCGGCGACGTGCTGCACTATGCCAATGAGGCGTTCCTGGAGCTCACCGGCTACGACGCGCTGGAAGACCTTGCCGATGCCGGCGGGCTCGGCGCGCTGTTCGCCGACCATTACGCCGATGATGGCGAGACTGACGAAGGCGACCGTTCGCTGAAGCTCACAACCCGCCAGAGCCAGGAATTCCCGATCGATGCGCTCCTGCGCTCGGTGCCGTGGCGCGGCGGTAAGGCGCTGATGCTGGTGGTGCGCCGCTCGGGCGAGGACGAGGCGCCCTCCGCCCATCTCAGCGCGGCCAATGACGAGCCGAACCAGCAGCCGGACGTGTCCGAGCTGAAGTCGCGAATCGCCGAAATGCGCACCATCATCGACACCGCCACCGACGGCGTGGTGCTGATCGGCCGCGACGGCAACATCCGCTCGATCAGCCGCCCGGCTGAAGCCCTGTTCGGCTTCGACAGCGACGAGATCGCCGGCAAGCCCTTTGCCTCGCTGTTCGCCATCGAGAGCCAGCGCGCGGCGCGCGACTATCTCGTCGGCCTTTCCGAACCTGGCGTGGCGAGCTTGCTGAACGACGGGCGCGAGGTGATCGGCCGCGAGGCGCAAGGGCGCTTCATCCCGCTGTTCATGACCATCGGCAGGCTGCCCAACGACAGCGGCTTCTGCGCCGTCGTGCGCGACATCACGCAGTGGAAGCGGGCCGAGGAAGACCTCACCCAGGCGCGCGCCGTGGCCGAGCGTGCCTCCTCGCAGAAGACGGATTTCCTCGCCCGCATCAGCCATGAGATCCGCACGCCGCTCAACGCCATCATCGGCTTTTCCGAACTGATGGTGGACGAGAAGTTCGGCCCGGTCGCCAACGACCGCTACCGCGACTATCTGCGTGACATCAACCGTTCGGGCAACCACGTGCTCGACCTCGTCAACGACCTGCTCGACATCTCCAAAATCGAGGCCGGCCAGCAGGAGATGGCCTATGAGGCGGTGTCGCTCAACGACACGCTGGCCGAAACGGTGGCGATGATGCAGCCGCAGGCCAACCGCGAGCGCGTCATCATCCGCTCGAGCTTCGCCTCGCGGCTGCCGGAAGTGGTGGCGGATTTGAGGAGTGTGCGCCAGATTGCGCTCAACATACTTTCCAACGCCATCCGCTATACCCAGGCCGGCGGCCAGGTGATTGTGTCCACCGCCTACGAGACCTCCGGCGACGTCGTCATGCGCGTGCGCGATACCGGCATCGGCATGACGCCGGCCGAGATCGAGCAGGCACTGAAGCCGTTCAAGCAGATCAATGCGCTCAAACGCGGCCGCGGCGACGGCACTGGCCTCGGGCTGCCTCTGACCAAGGCGATGGTGGAGGCCAACCGTGCCCGCTTCACTATCACATCGACACCTGGCGAAGGCACGCTGGTCGAGGTCGTCTTCCCATCGACGCGCGTGCTGGCCGAATAACGATCCGCAAGACCGAGCTTCGGCCAAAGAAAAAGGCGTCCTGGAGGACGCCTTGGAAAATGGGATGCTGTCACAACGGGGCTTGAGCTGAACCTCAGGGGACGAGGAACGGGATTTCTCCCTCAAGTTACACGCGACTATCGGCGCCGTCCCTTAACAAGTCCTTACCGGGAGCCAAAAAAATTTACGAATGTGTACCACTCGTGAAATCTAGGTAAATTGGACCGACACTATTTCTTAACCATGCCGGGGAGGCCTAATCAGCAAGCTGCGGCAGGTTCCTGAACAGCTCCAGCGCCTCCGGATTGGCGAGCGCTTCCTTGTTCTTGATGGCGCGACCATGCACCACGTCGCGCACGGCAAGCTCGGTGATCTTGCCCGACTTGGTGTGCGGGATGTCGGTGACGGCAACGATCTTCGCCGGCACATGGCGGGGGCTGGCGCCCGAGCGGATTCTGGCGCGGATGCGCTTTTGCAGATCCTCATCGAGGCTCACGCCGGCGGCCAGCCGCACGAACAGCACGACGCGCACATCGTTTTCGAAATCCTGGCCGATGCAGAGCGCCTCCAGGATTTCCGGCATCTGCTCGACCTGGTTGTAGATCTCAGCCGTGCCTATCCTGACCCCACCGGGATTGAGCGTGGCGTCGGAGCGGCCATGGATGATCATGCCGCCATGCGCGGTCCATTCGGCGAAGTCGCCATGGCACCAGATGTTGTCGAAGCGCTCGAAATAGGCCGCGTGGTACTTCTTGCCATCCGGATCGTTCCAGAAGCCGATCGGCATCGACGGGAATGCCTTGGTGCAGACGAGTTCGCCCTTCTCCTGCCGGACCGGCTTGCCGTCGTCGTCCCACACGTCCACCGCCAGGCCGAGGCCCGGCCCCTGGATCTCGCCGGTCCAGACCGGCTCGGTCGGGACACCCAGCACGAAGCAGGAAACGATGTCGGTGCCGCCGGATATCGAGGCGAGATGCACGTCCTTCTTGATGCCGTCATAGACGAAGCGGAAATCCTCCGGCGACAGCGGCGAGCCGGTGGATGAGATGGTCCGCACGCTTGCAAGGTCGTGGCTGTCGATCGGCTTCAGCCCTGCCTTGCGTACGGAATCGATGAATTTCGCCGAAGTGCCGAAATAGGTCATCTTCTCGGCATCGGCGAAATCGAACAGCGCATTGCCGTCGGGGTAGAAGGGCGAACCGTCATAGAGCAGCAACGTCGCCCCCGAGGCGAGGCCCGAGACCAGCCAGTTCCACATCATCCAGCCGCAGGTGGTGAAGTAGAAAAAGCGGTCGCCATCCAGTAGGCCGGCATGCAGCCGCTGCTCCTTGACATGCTGGATCAGCGTGCCGCCGACCGAGTGCACGATGCATTTCGGGATTCCGGTCGTGCCGGAGGAGAACAGAATGTAGAGCGGGTGCGAAAAAGGCAGCCGCTCGAAGGCGAGCGGCCTGGCGGCAAAGGGCGAGAGCGCTCCTTCCAGCGCCTCGGCCTGGTCGATGGTAGCGGCGACATCGGCCGACGTGCCGAGATAGTCGACGATCAGCACCTTGCGCACGGTCGCGAGCTTCTCGGCCACCGCGCGGATCTTGTCGGCGACCTCGATGGCTTTGCCGTTGTACCAATAGCCGTCAGGCGCGATGAAGACGACCGGCTCGATCTGGCCGAAACGGTCGAGCACGCCCTGTTCGCCGAAATCAGGTGAGCAGGAAGACCAGACCGCGCCGATCGAGGCGGCAGCCAGCATGGCAGCGACCGTCTCCGGCATGTTCGGCATCATGGCGGCGATGCGATCGCCCTCTCTGACGCCGATCGACAGGAAGAGCTGTTGCAGGCGCGAAGTGAGCGCATGGAGCTCGTTCCAGGACAGCCGGCGCTCGACCTTGTCCTCGCCCCGGAACACGATAGCGAGGCTGCCGCCGGTTTTTTTCAGAAGGTTCTCGGCGAAATTGAGTTTCGCGTCGGGAAAGAAGGCGGCGCCAGGCATCTTCTCGCCATCGACCAGAGCCCGCTCGCCCTTGTCGCCGACAAGTCCGCAAAAGTCCCAGACAAGGTCCCAGAATGCCTCGCGGTCGTCGATCGACCAGCGGTGGAGCTCGGCATAGCTGGAGAAAGCCTGGCCAGACTTCGCAACCGCAGCTTTCATGAAGGCGGTCATGGGCGCGGAGGCGATCCGGTCCTGCGTCGGCGTCCACAAGGGGGTGTCGGCAGCCATATCGTTCCTCCCAAAGCGCGTCGCGATTGCGGCAATTAAGCCTGATGTCGCCTGCGTCGTTGTCCCAAAACCGGCGTGGCGTTGGCGGACCGGACGGGTTTATCGCTTATGCATACCGCAGCGCAGCAGAGCAAGATTTTGTTGAAATGGCCGGCAAGGACACGGCGCAAACGCCATCGGAGGGCCATAAAGACTTGAAAAGCGTCGGCGCTCGGCTACACCCGTCGGGCGATTTGTCGGCAATGGAAACTCACGGGGCGAGATGAGATCATCTTTGATCCGGCGCGGGGTATGGGTAATCGGCGTTGCGGTGCTGGTCATCGCGCTCGCCGTCGCCGCCTTGCCGCTGATTGCCTCGACGCGCATCGTACGCGACCGCATCGCTTGGGAATTGAGCGCCTGGAGCGGCTTTCGCGTGTCGATCGACGGTTCGCCGCGCATCGAGGTGTGGCCTAAGTTCCGGGCCATCCTCAGCGATGTGACGCTGTCGCAATGGACGGAAACCGACGCGCCGCCGGTGATCGAAGCCGAGCGCGTCGAAGTCGATCTCTCGGCCATGGCCGCCGTGCAGGGCGACGTCCAATTCTCGACGGCAAGGCTGGTGCGGCCGACGATCAGGGTGGAGCGCAAGGCGAGCGGCCTCTATCTGCCGCCGCTGCCGACCGGCGGCCGCATCACCCGCTCGATCGACACTGCGCGCGGCGTGGTCACCGCGAACCCGCAGAAGCCCGACCTCGGCAGACTCCCTTCCGATCCGTTCGGCATCGTCGAGTTCCGCGACGGCCGCGTCGTGACCTCGGTTGGCGGCAAGGATACCGAGATCCTGAGCAGCCTCAGCGGCCAGGTGAACTGGGCGGCGATGAACAGCGACGCCGCGCTCACGGCGACCGGCATATGGCGCGGCGAAAGCGTCCAGATCGATTTTTCCTCGGCGAAGCCGCTGGTGCTGTTTGCCGGAGGGGTCGCCCCCGTCACGCTCGCCTTCAAGGCGGCGCCCGCCACACTTTCTTTCGACGGCGTCGCCTCGATGTCGGAGAACGGCTATCTGGACGGCCAAGCGAAATTCACCGCCCCTTCGCTGCGACGCCTGCTTGAATGGTCGCAAGCCGGCATGGCGCCTGGTGCTGCGATCGGCTCCGTCTCGGTCGCGAGCAAGGTGGCGGCCTCGGCGGGGCGCGCGAAGTTCGAGAACACGACGGTGGCGCTGGACAACAACCCCGGCATGGGAGCGCTGGACTTTTCGTTCAGCGAGCCCCTGCCCGTTATTTCCGGCACGCTTGCGTTCGATACGCTCGATCTTCGATCGGTCCTTTCCGCTTTCACGCCGA
>NZ_RZSV01000030.1:0-35585 GCF_004023205.1 Mesorhizobium sp. M1A.F.Ca.IN.020.03.2.1
AAGAAGCAATCGCGCGTTGGACGCGATTAAGCCATTTCGTCTCGGGTTTGGGGTGCGTGAGAGTGGTCAAGCCAACGTCGCGTAAGGCAATCCCTGGGTGGAGCGCTCCTCAAGCGAAGTCGCCTATTCGTGACCGGACCAAATTAGCGCCTCCCACTTTTCGGCCCGTCCAGCTGGCAACGCTCGTAGACACCGTCCCTGCCGGCGACCGCTGGATCCACGAAATGAAATACGACGGCTATCGCATTCTTGTTGCCGTCGGCGGCGGCGAAGCGCGTGCCTATACCCGATCTGGCCTGGACTGGTCGCAGCGTTTTCCTTCCGTTCTTTCGGAAGCCCGCAAGCTCAAGGTCCGCTCCGCTCTGATCGACGGCGAGGCCGTCGTTGTCGATGCGAACGGAAGATCAAACTTCCAGGCGCTTCAGAACGCATTAAAGGGTGCGCCAGCCACCATCGATTTTTATGCCTTCGATCTCCTTCAGCTCGACGGCGAAGATCTTACCAGG
The DNA here is from genome assembly GCF_004023205.1 of Mesorhizobium sp. M1A.F.Ca.IN.020.03.2.1. Classification (NCBI taxonomy): domain Bacteria; kingdom Pseudomonadati; phylum Pseudomonadota; class Alphaproteobacteria; order Hyphomicrobiales; family Phyllobacteriaceae; genus Mesorhizobium; species Mesorhizobium sp. M1A.F.Ca.IN.020.03.2.1. The sequence goes on from NZ_RZSV01000030.1 coordinate 507, forward strand.
CGCCCGCTCCTTGAACGCAAAGAGAAGCTCCAGGCAATCTTGCCCGCGAAGAACGCGATCCTTCGCTATTCCGATCACATCCTCGGTCGCGGAGAAGAGCTGCTCGAACGCTTTTGCGCAGCCGGTCTCGAGGGAGTTGTTTCGAAGCTCGCCGATTCGCACTATGTGGCAGCCCGCGGCGGAAGCTGGCTCAAGATCAAGTGCATCAAGCGGCAGGAATTCGTAATTGTCGGCTGGACGCCGTCCGATAAGGTCCGCGCGTTCCGGTCATTGATTCTGGGGGTGCATGACGGCGGCAAGCTGCGTTATGCCGGGAAAGTCGGCACCGGCTTCGATACAGCTGAACTCTTCCGTCTCATGAAGATCATGGCACCGCTCGAGCAGAAAGCCGCGACCGTCGAGGCGCCGCGAGCCGAAGTTCGCGGAGCACATTGGCTTTACCCCAAGCTGGTCGCAGAGATTGCCTTCACCGAGATGACCAAGGAAGGAACGCTGAGACATCCGAGCTACCTCGGTCTACGCGAAGACAAGAAGCCGGAGGCGGTCGTGCTGGAGACGGAACGTCGCACGGCCAAGCTGACCACGCCGGCGAACACCATTGCCATCAGCAACCGTGACCGCGTGATCTATCCGGAGTCCAATATCACAAAGGGCCAGCTCGCCGACCACTACGCGGCAGTCGCGGAGATCATGCTTCCTTGGATCGCCAGTCGTCCGATCAGCCTGGTTCGGTGTCCCCAGGGCCGGGCCAAGAAGTGCTTTTTCCAGAAGCATGATGCCGGGAGCTTTGGCGGCAAAGTCCACCACGTCGGCATCACGGAAAAAGATGGCCACGAAGAGCCATATCTGTATGTCGACGATGCCGATGGTCTGATGACCTGCGTCCAGATGGGAACGATCGAGCTGCACGGGTGGGGAGCTCGGATCGAGGATGTCGAAAAGGCCGACCGCCTCGTCTTCGACCTCGACCCCGATGAGGGTCTCGATTTCGAAGCGGTCCGCGCCGCTGCTTTCCAGTTTCGTGACATCTTAAAATCGCTGGGACTTACGACCTTCCCGATGCTTACAGGGGGCAAAGGGGTGCATGTGATCGCCCCGCTCACCCCTCAGGCCGAATGGCCGCAAGTGAAAGACTTCGCATTTCGTCTCGCTCAAGCGGTCGCTCAGAGCGATCCGGCCCACTTTACGGCCGCGCTGTCGAAGGCGCGCCGGAAGGGTCGCATCTTTGTGGACTATTTACGCAACCAGCGCGGGGCGACCGCGATCATGCCTTACAGCGCAAGGTCCCGACCGGGCGCTCCGGTCGCGGCACCGATCACCTGGGCGGAAATGAAGACGATTGATGCGCCCTCGCATTTCCACGTCGGCGATGCTGCTGAATTGAAGAAACGCGCAACCTACAAAGCTCTGGCGGGATGGGGTCGCGCCGACCAGTCCTTGCCGAATCTGTAGCCCCACTCCGCGAATAAGGCAGCAAGCATGGAGTTCTTCGCTGCCCTTGCCCGATTGGAACCTGCGGAGATTGGCCCCGTTAGCCTCGACAATGGCAAAACCCGATTCAAGGACCGTCGCCAGTCTCCTCAGGGAATACGCACATCGCTCGTCGCTGCGCGGAGACAATCCCTATCGCACCAAGGCTTACTTGCGCGCGGCCGATAGTCTGGCTGCGTTGTCGCAGCCGCTTGACCGGATCATCGCCGCCGGCGCCCTCACCAGAATCCCGGGGATCGGTGACGCGATCGCAGACATTATCAGCAAGCTCTATGAATCGGGCACGCACCCACGCCTTGAGAAGCTGCGCGAGGAGGTGCCGGCGGGTGTAATGGAGCTGTTTGCCGTACCGGGCCTTCGGCCCGACAAGATACTGAAGCTTCATCAGGCGCTCGGCGTGAACTCGTTGGCCGAGCTCGAAGCGGCAGCAAGGGCAGATCGCATCCGGCCAGTCAAAGGCCTCGGTGCTTCGTTTCAAGCAAAAATCCTGCAGAACCTGGCTATCGCTCGAGGCGGCGAAACACAGCTTCACCTGCACAAGGCCGCCGCTCTTCTTGAGCACGCGATCATTTCCGTGAAGCAAGAGCATCCCGAGTTTTCGCGCGTGGAAATCGCCGGTGATTTCCGACGTGGTTGCGAACTTGTTGCCGACCTCGCGCTGGTCGCGCAGGGGAAGAAGCGGACCGAAATAGAGCAGTCCACCCTCAGGCTTGTCGTAACGGACAAGAAGCACTTTGGCGCGAGCTTCGTCGAAGCCACCGGTTCGGCAGCCCATCTTGAGCAGTTGAAGATGTACGCTGCCGAGAGAGGGTTCGCCCTCAAACCCGATGGGCTCTACCGCGGCAGAAAGCTGATCGCATCAGTGACAGAGGAGGATATCTACGACGCGCTGGGCCTGCAGTTCATCGAACCCGAACTGCGCGAAGGCAGGAACGAGATTGAGCGGGCAGCGAGGCGGCAACTCCCTACCCTTGTCCGGGATGAAGATCTCAATGGCATCCTGCATTCTCACACGACCGCATCCGATGGCACCGAGACGCTTGAGGCAATGGCTGAAGCGACCCGTGAGCGCGGGTTCGAGTACTATGGTGTCGCCGACCATTCGCAGTCTGCGCACTACGCGGGCGGCCTCACATTGCAGGAGATTGCTGAGCAGCACCGCGAAGCGGATCGGCTGAACAAGAGGTATGGTGGAAACTTCCGTATCCTCAAGGGCGTCGAGGCAGACATCCTGGCCGACGGCTCGCTTGACTATCCGGGCCACGTCTTGGAGCAGTTCGATTTCGTCGTCGCGAGCGTGCACAGCCGCTTCAAGTTGCCGAAGAAAGAGCAGACGGACCGTATCATTGAGGCAATCGCGAACCCCTTCACGACAATCATCGGACACATGACCGGTCGCCAGTTGTTGCGGCGCCCCGGCTATGATCTCGACATCGACAAGGTCCTCAGAACGTGCGCGAGATATGGTGTCGCTGTCGAAATCAACGCGCATCCGTGGCGGCTCGATCTCGACTGGCGGTGGCATCAGAAGGCACTCGACTACGGCTGTATCTTCAGCATCAACCCGGACGCGCATTCGATCCGCGAACTCGACCACATGCATTGGGGTGTCGAGATGGCACGCAAGGGGGGCGTTCCTAGGACGCGGGTTCTCAACGCGATGGGTTTGGCGGCTCTGCTTGCGCACCTTTCAAAGCGCAAGCGCGATTCCAAGACCGGCGGCAACAGCCGCTCGCCTGTGCGGAAAGCTGTCGCATGAGGCTCGAGGTCCTAGCCTAGATTAGCGCTTAGTGTTTCGACGTCAGCAGCTTTGGCCCAGGTCGGCGATCGACGGCCACTGTAAATGCCTGGAAGGGGGCCGTTAACTGACTGGCCGCTTCCGGCACGCGCGCTGTGAGAAGCGGACATTCGTTCAGATTCTTGCGGCAGGCGGAAATGCTAATGCGCAAGCCGCTCGACCTGCGCTAAAGCCGCGGCGGAGATGCATGGTTGATACCGGCCCGAAGAGCGATTGGCCATGATCGGGACCATCAGCGTCGCGTCCTGAGCTCCATCAACACAGGCCACACCGCTTCAGCAGCAGTGCTGGCATCGACCTTGCGAGCGACCACATCCAGACAAGAAATTGCTGCCAGGATGCTCATCGGCCAGGCATCGACGATTTGTGCAACGTGTCTGGCGAACTGACGCATCTGGCTCGACAAGTCGCCTCCGACCGTAGCGGCGAACCACTGCGCCGCGTGGAGCAGCGCCTCAAGAGCCTTGGTGCTTTCGTCGTCCTGCGCTGCCTTGAGCCGCTTATGAGGCCAGATCCGGGCATTGGTTGAAGCGACTGACGAAATTGTCCGTTCGAACAGATCGGCGTCACCGAGGCGCGCGCATGCTTTTGCAAAGATCTCCAGTTGTGCACGATGAGATGGTTCCGTTCTGTCCAGAGGCGCATCCACCAAGCGCTTCGAGATTGTCTTCCGGATTTCGATCAGAACGTCCTGATCAACGCTTTCCACCTCTACTAACAGTGTGAGAGCGGGACCAACGAAGGTAGAGTTCTGTGTAGACTCCTCGACAATCCGACGGGCCATTGCCGTGTCCGTCCTTAACGAGAACGGGCTATCGGACGAAAGCCATCCGGCATCGATGTACAAGGGAATGGGATCTTGCGCAGGCCAAAAGCCTTGTGGAGCCACCACTGCGGCCGATCCGGCTTCAACAGTCGGACTCCAAGCCTCTCCTCGCTGCATACCAGCAAGCGCCTGGAGACTTTCAGACGGTTCGAAGCCCGCCTTCAACAACCTCGATACTATCGCGGCGTCGACCCGTGATGACGTGAGCCTCAGACCGAATGTCTGTGCCCACCTTGGCCAAAGTCGCTGACGCTCGAACTCAGTGAATGTCGCAACGTCGTTCTGGGCAAGCCACTGATTGAAGCTGGCGGTCTCGAAACCTGCGGGAAGGATCGCACGGCTGACATGCTCGGCGAACGTCCAGATCAGTGAGATGTTCACGTCGACGGGCATCTCCTGCCAACGGGCGTCGTTGATCGCTCTCTTGGCAGTGCGTCTTACTAGGCCTGAGAAAATTCCCCTCCCAGCCTGGATGAGTTGACCGATATACTCGTCGACCTCCGAGGAGTCCGGATCTGGAGCTCCACGGGCTACAAACCTGCTCACGGCCCACAGTGGCGAATCCCAATATCTTCGATCGTTCTCCGACGATGTCTGGCTCGCCTGCGCGTCGAGCAGAGCCCGAGGCAACTCGAAGGGAAGGCCGGATAGTCGCTCCAGCGCACCGTCGGCTCCCAAGGATTCCAAAAGCGCCGCTGTGGCATCTGCCGCTAGGCTCGCGGCATCCCCGCGATAGTCGGGCGGCAGACCTAGGAAATCGAAGATGACCGCGGGAGACGGGAGGTCGAAACCGTCGATGGAGAGCGCCCTCCCATGGCGAACGCGCTCGCGCATGACCTCGATCTGTCGTCGGAACTCCCCGCCCCTCGCCTCGTCGAAAAGCAGAACCCGCCGATCGACATCGGTCTCGTCCAATATCACGCGCGCGGTCGCATCCGAGATGTCCCGGTCCACGCGCGCAGCTGACCTGAGGGCTTCGACGGCTTTTTCACGCAACGAGATGTCCGGGTGAACCAAGGCTATCGACGTGCGATCGAAGTTGTATCGACGTTTCTTGATCGTGAGGAAGATCAAGGGCAGATCGTCCTCGACCGCCTCGCTTTCCAGTCGGGCCGAATCCTTCGAGTTGTGCAAAGGAAACTTAACCTTCTTCCCGCTGCTCTCCGCTTCCCGGATCGCGGTCGGTAGATCGGCGATCCTGACGGTAATGCCGTCAGCCACTTCCAGCGTCGTCACCCTCTCGCTGCCAAGGGCCTCCGCCACCCCGTTACGCGCGGCAATCGCGTCGTACCATTCGCTCGGTAGCAGGCTCAGGAACCGATGGACGATATTCCTCATATGAGCCCGCAACTTCCTGCGAAGGCTTTCGTCAGTTTCTGGCGGATCCTCAAGGATGCGGGACGCCATTCCAGCCAGTATTTCGACGATGTCGCTAAAAAGCTCGGGGTCCGCGTTGCGGGTTACATCCACGACGCTCAGTGCCCAGTTTACGTACATCTGCCTGTCGGCGTCCGACATCTTCTCCGACGTCAGCTCGGCGAACAGAGGGACTGATATGATCTGAGCGGGGATCAAGCTCGCCAGCCTACGCCTTCCGGCCGGGGTGGTATCGGCCATGGCGCCTGGGGCATGCTCCAGCCTGAGGTATATCGAAACCCATGCGGACCTCGCCAACCTCTGTTCGAGGGTTTGATCCGGATGCCTCCATATCGAAAGAAGCGTTTCTTTCAGGAGCGTGGCGAGTTCGATCAGCTGCCGGGTCTCTCCGACGACGTTCCCGTCTGCATCGACATGCAGGTTCGGCTCTATGTAAGCGAGGTTGGACGCCTGGATCGCGAACCAGCGGCGGATGTCGGTCAGAACGCCATTCTCGACGACCTCTCCATCCACGATGGGCGCCTGCTCGAGGACCCGGACGATTTCCTGTTCCGACCCCGGCATGAACGAGTAGCCGTTACTCCACAGATCGCGGAGGATCGTCTCATGCCTCTCCGAAGACAGTAACCCTCTGTCCATCAAGAGGCTGAGGATGTCCGTGAGGTAGAGCGCCTCCGGGAACCGCTGCTTCGAAAGCGCTCGATCCTCGATCCAGAACAGGACGCCTCGTTTCGCCTCGTCCGTCGGAAGCGTGTCCATGAGACATCTGACATGGGCGGGAAGCGACTCAAGCCGCTCCTCGTCCTTTTCGTGATATGTATCGGGTCTCGTCCGCCATGCGGATGAGGTCAGCCGATCCGCAACGACCTGCTGCAGGCCGTCCAGCGAGGCGCCGATCGACTCCTCCTCCCTCAAGGTTTCGACGTCGTCGGACAGGCGACGGGCATCGCCGACCAGAACACAAGTCGGCAGCGATCGAGCGATTGGCTCAAGGACCTTGAGTTGCGCTAGATGCGCCACGGCCGTGGCCGAGAGGCTGACGCCCGCACCGGGCAACGCGCGTCGCTCCGGCGGCTTTTCCAGATCCAGTCCTCGAACGGCTGCCTCGACCTCGTCCCGGGTGAGATGTCCGTTTTCGAAAGCGTGTTCGAGGAGGGTCGGAGCCATCCATTCGTCATCGTTCCCGCTACCACATAACATTTCGACGCGGACCGCTCCTTCCGGTGCGGTGTCGACGACCTTGACGGCGCTGCTCCCGCTCTCGATCGCGAGGATGGTCGCGGCGACTTCACGGCTCGGCCCTGAATACTGTTGGCGGAGTTGGAACAGCGCCTGTGGAAGCGTTCCGGGAACCATGACCCGGAAGACCTTGTCCAGATCATCGAGCAGCTTGAGCCGATGGGCCAGCAGAATACCGCTGAGATCGACGACAAGTTCAGGATTGCCAACCACCTCCGGTGCAGGCTGTAAGGCGCCGTGCCCGAGCAGGAGCATCGGGAATGCATCTCCGATGTTGTTGCGTCTGGATCGGCCCGATCCTAGGAACAGAGATCCGTACGCCTTCTCGTCGCCGCGCATCGCGAGCGCTGCAGGAACTTGCCCTGCCAGCCATTGCCCGAAAGCCTGCCTGTACTCGTCGGCCCGCTCCTTCATGTAGGCGAGAATTTCTTCGACTGTATCGAACTTGCGTACAGTGCCAAAGCCCTCGCCGCCCGTGACTATCCTGCGGACCATCTCGTCCTTCAGGTCATCGAAGCCGCCTAGCGAATTGGCGAGGTTTAGAAGGATTCCTGCGAGTTCGGCTGGAATATCCGCGTCACCTACCTGCTCCAACGCCTGCCGCGCGGTCTCGGGCGAAGCCGTTCTCAACGCATAGGCGATCTGCACAGCCTGTCGGCTGTCCAGCCTCCGGGCAGCCAGCGCTTTCTCGGTCTCGATCTTCAGTTCCCTGAGGTTCCCGACACGCAGGTAAGCGTGAAGCAAACGGTCATGGACGCGGGCATTGTTGTCGTCGGCGAGCATTCCCCGTAGGTCCGCGATGACCTGGCTGTGCTGACCAAGCCCTTCGTGCGCTTCGATACGCGGATATCGCAGGCGGTTCGGTAACGCGTCCCCGCGGAAGTGTTCGATTGCCTGGAGGGCGATTGAGTACTCTTTGGTGCGATTGGCAGCCCGGGCGACCAACTCGAGTGCCCGTACGGTCCCGATCTCGAACAATTTCTCGCGAAGGGAGAGCACGTCGGCGTAAGAGCGCGTCGACGACAGGAACTCCGCCCCGGACGCGAGGTTTTCGACGGATGCACCCGTCCCTGACAGGAAAGCCATCAGAGGAAGGTTGTCTCGCCTGCCGATCGCCCAACGAACCGCAGAGGAGTAGTTTTCCTCCGGTGGACCCGCGTCCTCTCCAAGCTGCTTCCTCCACATCGCGAAGAATTCCGCGGCTTCAGGAAACGACGGACCAAACCTGCGGACCACCGCCAACCCCGGCCGAGGACTGTCAAGCCTCGATGCCATGAGCGCCAATACGACGACGTGACCGGGCGTGCCCTCGCCACGCCGCAGGAGATCGCCCAGCTTTTTCTTGACTTTGCCCCGCCGCATCGGGACCCCGCAGTGTAGCAACCACGCGATCACCGAAGGCTCCAACATGCTTCGAGCCATCAGGGCACGCGCATATCTCCTCGCTTCCATCTGTCGGTCGGGATTGAGCAGCAATGCGCCGAGCTTCCATATCTCGGCTTCGCGGCGGAACTCCCCGTCTCCATCGGCCACCAACCTATCGAAGGCGCTGGCCGCCTCGGAAAGGAGCCTGATCGCTTCTTGACCTGGCCGAACGAGGGATGGAGCGATCGGATCGGGTATGCCGCCAAACTGAATCTGAACGCCCGGTGCAAGCGCGGATGCTATCTGCAGTACGGCCAGCGTGAACCTTGGCGCGGCAACGTCGCCACCACGATCGACAGCGGATTTTGCGTTGTTGAGGCTTTTGCCTTCGGCTCCCTCGATGAAATGTGCGATCGCTCGGAGCCGCATGGTCTCTGCGGTGACCGCGTCCCCCGTCAACTCCGCGAGGAGTTTCAAGGCGGCTCCGGCCTTGCCGCTCTCGATCAGCATGGCCGCTTTGAGTTCTCGTTCCCGCGTCACAAGCGGCTCCGGCAGCCCTTGCAGGGCGACGGCAGACCCGGAACGCGATCTCTCAAGGATGGCTCTCGCGGACCTATCCGGCGCTGGTGCCAGACCATCGGCTTCATCGAGCACCGCCGATGCGCCCTTGATATCGTCATCTCGCAGGAGAACAAGCGCAGCAGCCCGTAGCGCTTTCGCCTTGGTATCGGCCGCCAGGCTTTCCCAAAGCGAAATGTCCTGCTTTGCGTCCGCGATCCAATCGCGAACACCCGTACTCTTCCCGCGCCGCAGTTCCGATATCGCGCCATCGAGCCGAAGCGACCATGCCTGACTCAGCTTGCCGGACATCGCCTCCAACTCGGAAGCCGCTACCCGCGCGAGATTGAGAGCTGCCCGGGCCTGATTGTTTATAGGTGCGCTTCCCTCGATCGACGGGTGCCCGACGATGATGTCACCGCATATCGCGTCTACCCAGTATCTGTTGAAGTATTGGCCGACGAGGGCGGGGTCGTCCTTCATCAACTCCGTGATCTTGTGGGAATTCCAAAGAGTGAACTGGATACCCAACGGTTTCAGCTTGGCGGTCAAATCGCGGGCGGCGTCGTTGATGTCGTCGTCGTTGCACTCGTGCGAAACCGCGAGAACGAAGTGCTTTACCCGCTTACCCTTCCAGTGCCCCTCAAGATGCTTGGTAAAATCCTCTGTCCAAGGGGCGAGATGCCAGCCCTCGATATCCTTGTAGCACTTGGCCGAAATGACGACGAACGGCTCGGAGTCCTGATCGAAACCTTCAACATCGACCCCGAACTGCGGTACCCCCCTTTTTCTCTTAAGGGAAGTTCGCTGCGCTTCCTTGTACTCTTTCCTCAGGATGTCGAGGCAGAGATGTTCGAAACGCAAGCTGCCGACGGCGACGAGCGGAAGCACCCACTCGTTTGAAAGTGAAGGAACCGCATTGCTCGGAGGCGTTATTCCCCGGGGCGGCTCCTTGGCCTTTTTCTTCTTCGGTGACGGCATTGAACAGGAATCGTTGGTAGATACCGATTGTCACGCGCCGAAAACAATTGGGCAACCGCTTTGAGAGAGGTCGCAGGCGATACCAGCGCCGGGGGCGCACAATCTCCGCCCTTAGACCCTGACTAGGCCTATAAAAGGCGCCGGCCGGCCTGACCGTAACTGCCGCAGTGTCCGCTATCGGCCACGTACGAGACTGGGATTTACGGCCGAAATGAGGGCGCAAAGCAGCTGAAAACGACTGCGTTCAACGTTGTTGTCCTAATGCCTACGCTGTGCGCATCGGCCAAGGGCACCATGCATTCATGCCAGCCGCCTGGACTCGACTTCGACTGCCCGGACGCCATAGCGCGTCATGCCGCGCGGCTTGAAGATCGAGAGTATGGTCGCGATGACGAGTACCACCGCGCCGCCGGCAGCATGCAGAACAATAGCGAACCGGCCGCTCGTTGCTGCCGCAAGCGTGCCGTTCGCCGCAGCGGATGCGAGCTGCGAAATTGTGGTGGTCTGTATCAGCAGGACAATCAGCGCGATCACCGTCAGCACCAACTTCACGATCACCCAATAGTAGCGAAACAGCCCCCAGAGTGTGCCGAGAGACTGAACGACTCCGACTGTAAGGGTTGTCGCGGCCAAGGGCACGATAACTCCCCAGGTCAGCGCTGGCATGACCATATATGCGGAGCGCTGGGCCTCAGCATCACCGCTGAGCCCGATGATAGCGAGCGCGAGGAAGGTCACCACTGCTCCCAGGAACCCTACGCTGGAAATAACATGCAGCAGGAGCACAAGTTTGCGCAGTGGTGCATTGAAGGTCACGCTAGTGCACCACGCCCATGTGCTGCCACGGACCATGACCGCTGAGTGCCGCAATCCCGGCGATCACGAGCAAGGCGAGACCCACCCACAAGAATGCCTTCACCCAACCGGGCATGCCTGCTGCTATGCGCTTGCCATTCGCCATCTGGTCAGGTCCACCGCTCGTGACTGTCAATGTATCGAGACATAATGTCTCTGAGTCAAGATGATATGTCTCGACACGGCCTGGCACCTGTGAAATGACTGCCCCCATGCCTAAGCTCTGGAACGACACGATCGAAGCCCACCGCGACGCCGTCGCCACTACCATCGTGAACAAGACGGCCGAGCTGGCGGCGGCCGAGGGCCTGCACAACCTCACAATGGCACGTATCGCCAAGGAAATCGGGATAGGTCGCGCCACCCTCTATAAGTACTTCAGTGAGGTTGAGCAGATCCTGGTTGCTTGGCACGCTCGGGAGGTCAGCACCCACCTTGCCCAGTTGGAGCAGGCCCGGGCAAAGGAGGCCGGCCCGCTTGCCGCCCTCAAAGCTGTTCTGCTCGTCTATGCGGAGAACGCTCGCCGTGGCCACGGTCACGCGTTCGCCTCGCTGCTCCATTCGATGCCGCATGCCAGGCATGCGTACGCTCGCCTAGAGGCGATGGTCGCAGAACTGATCGCAGAGGCCATGAATGCCGGTGAAATTGAAGATGCCTCGCCGGCGTCTGAACTCGCCAGGTACGCGCTGGCCGCCATTGCAGCGGCTCAGCAGGCGCGGTCGAAGCCGAAGCTGGAACGTCTGTTGCGAATGATCCTTCGCGGGTTGGGTTCGCGCTCGGGCAGCTAAAGCGCGTCGCGCTGGATTCAGGCGACGCGCTTTAAGACTGTGATTTGGGCATATCGTTGCTCAGAAGCGCTGCACAGTTCTGGGCGATATGCATTAGCCGTGACCCCCGAGCACCTGCCGGCCGATGAATCCTCTCTCCACGATCCGGACTCCCGGACGAAGGGAATCGTCTTCACTTACCTCCGAACCGTGCCTGGACGGTGTGCCCGTCAGCCAGCGTCGCCGACACGACGACCTTCGCGTCCGCCCCCAATGTCTGGGCGAGTGCCCCGACGAGCTTGTTGGGCTCCTCGGGCGTTAGCTGCACCACGGCGGTTTTGCCAGTGCCCTGGACGACGGCACGGGCGCCCGTTACTCCGGCTGACGAAAGCGGCTTGTCGTCGGCGCCCTCGGTTAGAAACAGGACCAGCTTTCCCCGCTCCGTGACGAGCTCAATATGATGCCCGCCGCTGTCGGCAACCGGCCCCCCGTTAGGTCCCTTCGCCAGTTCATGGGCCATTGCGCTGAAGGTCATCAACGTCGCCGCAGCCGCTACAAGCAATGTTTTCATATGTCGTCTCCAAGTGGTGATGATCAGAAGGCTTCGGCAGGGGTCAAGGTGCCAGTGCCGCCGCGAGCAGCCCTGATGCGTTCCAGTGGCTTCCTGCCGAAGCTCAGGAACAGAACGGGGGTCAGAAAGGTATCAATCAGTGTCGCAGAGATCAGCCCGCCAAAGATGGTGACGGCGACGGGGTGCAGGATTTCGCGGCCAGGCTCTCCGGCCCCGATCAGGAGGGGGATGAGTGCCATCCCGGCAGAAAGCGCGGTCATCAGCACAGGGGTCAGCCGCTCTAGGCTGCCGCGGATCACCAGTTCCTTGCCGAACCGCTCGCCTTCGTAGAGCGCCAGGTTGATGTAGTGCGAGATCTTCAAGATGCCGTTACGGGCCGAAATGCCTGCCAGCGTGATGAAGCCGATCATCGAAGCGACCGACAGCGGCTGTCCGGCGATGTTGAGCGCGACCACGCTGCCGATCAACGCGAGCGGGATATTGCCCATGATGATCAGGGCGAGCGCCGGCGACTGATAGCGGCTGTAAAGAACGACAAAGACAAGGACGAGCGAAACGAGCGAAAGCGCGCCGATCCTTAATGTCGCTTCCTCCTGCGCCTGGAAGGTGCCTTCGAGCCGGGCAACGTAGCCCTGCGGCAGCATCGTTTCGGAGAGGATGCTGCGAATGTCCGCGACGATTGCCGCCATGTCACGCTCACTATCGCTGTTGCCGAGCACCGCGATGCGCCGCTGGCCGTTCTCGCGCAGGATCTGGTTTGGTCCATCCGTCTCGACGACGTCAGCGACCATGCGAAGCGGCACAATGCCTGCCGGAGTGAAGATTAGGAGATCGGCCAGGCCTGCGGTCGATCGATCAACGTCAGAGAGCCGCATGACCACGTCGAAGCGGCGATTGCCCTCCACGATCTGCGATACCGTCCGGCCATTGGACATGCTCTCCAGCGCCTCAGTGATGGAGGCCGGCGTGAGGCCGTAGAGGGCCGCACGCTCGTGGTCGACATCGACCCGGAGCTGTGGAATGCGGACTTGCTTTTCGACCTGCAGATCGACCAGACCCTGGACGCCCGACAGCTTCTCGCGCAGCATCTCGGCTGTCGAACGCAGCGTGTCGATGTCATCGCCATAGATTTTCAGTGCGACCTCCGCCCGCACGCCGGAAAGCATGTGATCAAGCCTGTGCGAAATCGGCTGTCCGACATTAAGCGTCGCCGGCAGCACCGCGAGGCGTTGCCGGATATCCGCCATCACCTCTTCCTTCGACCGCGCGGAGCGCTTGAGGTCGACGTCGATCTCGGACGCGTGGATACCCTCGGCATGCTCGTCGAGTTCGGCGCGACCGGTGCGCCGACCGACCGACACGACCTCGGGAACTTCCTTGATGATGGTCTCCGCGATCAGTCCCAGACGATTGCTCTCCGCTAGTGCGATGCCGGGATTGTAGGCAAGGCTGATGGTCAGAGTACCCTCATTGAAGGGAGGCAGGAACGAGCGCGGCAAAAGCGTGACAGCATAGGCGGCCGAACCGACGCCAAGAAGCACCAAGCCGATCACAAGCGCCCTGTTGCCGAACGCCCAGTGCAGAAGTGCATTGTTGGCGCGCTTGAGATGCCGGACAACGAAACTGTCCTGTCCATGTCCCTTCGCCCGACCCGAAAGCAGGTAGTATGAGAGCACCGGCGTGACCGTGATCGACACGGCGAGCGAGGCCAGGATCGAGACGATGTAAGCCACACCCAGTGGCGCGAACAGACGGCCCTCTATTCCCGACAGCGCGAACAGGGGCACGAACACGAGAATGATGATCATCGTCGCGTAGACGATGCCCGAGCGCACCTCCTGAGATGCGGCGGCAATCACCTCCAGAACTGGCTTTGGCAGAGGTTGGGCGCTGTTCTCCTTCAAACGGCGCAGAATATTCTCGACGTCAACGACTGCGTCGTCCACGAGTTCGCCGATCGCAATCGCCAAGCCGCCCAGCGTCATCGTGTTGATAGTCAGCCCGAAAGCGTGGAAGACCAGCACTGTCACGAGGATCGAGATTGGAATCGCGGTCAACGAAATGAACGTCGCGCGTGCGTTCATCAAAAAGAGGATGAGCACGACCGCCACGACAGCCGCCGCTTCCAGAAGCACCTTCTCGACATTCTCCACCGAAGTTTCGATGAAGGTGGCTTGCCTAAACTGAAGATTGGTTGCCTTCACCCCTTCGGGAAGCGTCTTATCGATGTCGATCAGTGCCGCCTCGATGCGTCCGGTGAGGTCGACCGTGTCCGCGCCGGGCTGTTTCTGCACCGATACAATGACCGCCGGGCGGCCCTGATAGCCTGCATCGCCTCGCTTCACGCGCGCTGCAAAGTCGACATTGGCCACCTGGTGGAGGAAGATCGGCTGGTCATCGCGCCTTGCGACGACCGTGTTGCGCAGGTCTTCCAAGCGCTTCGTCAGGCCTACGTTGCGGATGAGATATTCGCGGCCGTGCTGATCGACGAATCCGCCGCCGGTGTTGGTGCCGAAGCGCGTCACCGCTTGTTCGACTTCGGATGCCGTAACCTGCAAGGCCTGTAAGGCGGCGGTATCTAGAATGACCCGGTACTGGCGGACTTGCCCGCCTATGGGGATGACCTGCGAAACGCCCTCTATCGTGAGCAACTGGGGACGAATCGTGAAATCCGCGATCTCGCGCAACTCCATCGGCGAAACGGCGTCACTCGAGATGGCGATCAGCATGATCTCGCCCATGATCGAACTCACCGGACCCATTTGTGGCGTAACTCCGGCCGGTAGCTGCTCGCCCACCAGAGCCAGCTTCTCCGCAACAAGCTGCCGGGAGCGGTAGATGTCGGTCTCCCAGTCGAACTCGACATAGATGATGGACAGCCCGACGCCCGAAACCGATCGGACGCGGGTGACGCCGGGCATTCCGTTCATCGCCGTTTCAAGCGGATAAGTGACCAGCTGCTCGACCTCCTGAGGGGCAAGTCCCTCGGCTTCGGTCATCAGTGTCACGGTCGGGCGATTGAGGTCCGGGAATACGTCGACGGGTACCTTCGGAAGCATGTAGCTGCCGTAGGCGACGAGCAGCAAAGCCGCTGCGACCACGAAAAGCCGGTTCTTGAGGCTATTGCTAACGAGAAAACTGAACATCACAACCTCAGCGGATCTGGTTGATCAGCTCGGAGCCTTGAACGACCACCCGCTCACCCTCCGACAGGCCAGCGCGGATCACCACGCGCTCCGCGTCAAATGCTTCCATATGGACAGGCTTGGGCGCGAAACGCTCGGGATGGGCATGGAGCCAAACTATTGTTTCGCCATTGCCGCCTCTCACGACGGCGCTTCGTGGAAGGATAAATCCCGACACCGGCTTGCCAACGAACGCCCGTACCGTGACCGGTTGCCCGACCGCGAGGCGTTCGTCCGGGTTTTCTATCGAGAATTGGACTACGCGCGCCTGCTGTTGGAGCGTCTTGCCGAATCCTTGAAAGCTGAGCTTGATTGCGGTGCCCTCGGAGGTCGTCGCGTTTGCGAAGCCCAAGGAGCCGGGCTCCACGTCCGCATAGACCAATGCTTCGACCCAGAGACCAGATGGATCGACGATTTGAAAGACCACATCCGCGGAGCCGACGACCTGTCCTGGCACCGCTTTGACGGCCGCGACCACGCCGTCGATCGGCGCCTTGAGCACCTCGGTGGCGCCGCTCGTCTCCAGCAGAATCTCGCGCCGCCGCCTGAGGCCCGCGAGCTCGGTTTCCGCATCGGTCACCTGACTCTTCGGCGCTACGAAGCTTCCCGCCAGATCGCGCGTCCGCGTCAGCTTTGCCTCGGCGACCGCGATCTCCTGTTCGATCTCGCCGATGCGCTCGGAAAGGGAACTGCGATCGGCTTGTGACATGGCCTGTTCCACAAGCGCGAGCACCTCCCCTTTGCTCACCGTCTGACCAAGGCGTGGGAGCGCACCCCCTGCGACCATGATCCTTCCGCCATTGATGCTCTGCACCAGGCCGGAGCGGTTCGGATCGGCGACGATGCGACCAACAAGCGTCACTGCGCTCTGCGCCTGCTCCGGCTTGGCAACAACTGTTCGAATGCTCAGCAGGCGCTGGCTCGGTTTCGGCAGGAATACGCCTCCGTCGCTCATGCGCTGCGGCGCATCCCCGGCAGGCAGCGGGGTCGAGGCTTCACTATGATCGTGGCCTTCATGGCTAAATGCAAAGGCAGTGGTCGCCATCAGCACGACAAGAACGAGCCCTGCGATGGGGGCGGCCCGACGTCCTTTTCGCGCCATCAAGCCCGCGAGGAACCCGAAACCAAGAAAGCCGCCGGCCAGCAATTGGAGACGGTCGACTTCGAAATCGCCCAGGGCCAGTTTCTCCGGGATTATGCTCTCCAGGCCACGCCCCTGCGTGCGCGACTGATCCGCTTGGACTGGGCTTTTGCGGGGCAGCTCGATCGATCCGATAAGAAGATCGTCGCCGGAGGGATGTGCTACTGAAAAGACCAGCTCCAGCGGGCCTTCAGACAGGAACTTCTCGGATTGCAGAACATAAATGCCGGCGTCGGCTTCTTTTGCTGCCATCTCGGCGTCGCCGCTGACCATAACCGAGATTTTCGCACCCGGAACGGGCTGGTTGGTGTCAAAACGGTCGAGGAAGATCGAGAGCTTATCACCCTCGAGTATGCCAGCCAGTTCATAAGCCGGAGACTGAACGCTGACACGCGGCTTCGCGGCGGAAGCAGCGATGACAGGCTGTTTGCCGTGGTCGTGTCCTTCATGCGCCGAGAGCGGCGACGAAAGAAGCATAAGCAGGCCTACGGCAGCACAAAGGGAGTGAATGCGGCAAAGGCCGCGAAAAAGCGAAGAAATGGACATGTTCAGAAGCCAGCAGTTTTTGAACGTCGAGGCCTGTCGGCCGGGCGAAGATCAGACTGCTCAGGTTCTGGGGGGCCTCTCGGGGCCTGCCGTGGGTATGCCCGGACGGCTGCGATAAGCAGCCGGAACAATCAGGCTCGCACCCAGCACCCCTGGATGGCGGACTTCGCAACCCTCGAAGCCCGGGTGCCCGAGGCAAAGGCCAGCACAGCAAAGCACCCCGCCGTGAGCCAGGCGCTCCGTACCCTCGGCGTGATCCGGCTGCTGCTCACCCACAACGTCATCCGCCGCACGTTCGTCGGCATTTTCCGTGACGTCGTGCGAAGGATCGAAGTGGTTCGAATGCGAATGAGCAACCGTCACATTCGCGCAATCCGAAATCAGTTCATGCGAATGGGAACTTCCGGCCGCACTCATCTGCAGCAGGGCAAGGGTGATGAGCGCGAAGATGAACTTCGACGCGATCCCCTTAGTTTTTTCCCACTGCTTGTGCACCTGAAGATTGGCCCCCTGATCTGTGCTCTCCGACGTGTCGCGTCGCTTGCATCGCGTATGCGGCAAATTGAGGGCGACGCTAGATGAAGCCTAGCTTAGCTGGCTTGCGGCAGGCTGACGCATCTAGGACCAGCGTCCAAGAGACTCCGAACGCAACGGTTCAGTGATCAATCTTCCAGAAGAGAGAAGCTATTGCGACGGTCCCAACCCGCGTACGGTCTTAGCACGGGGTAAGGCCGCGAGCGTAGCATCAGTTGTGTCCGACGCGACACCCGCCCCAGCAGGAAGAAGGTTACCGCTCGAGATCTTTCGGATAATGTTAGAACTGAAGGTCAGGACGGGCGCTAGCCTTTGACACCGTCGCATCGAAATTCCGAAAGCAGCTACGTTGGCCGGGTCGGCGTGGAACAGCCGGGCTACGAGACGGAAGGTGGCCGCGCAGCGGACATCTACGCGGCGCGTGCCCTTCGGGATTTTGGAGACGGCTTCGCCGCAGTGCTTCTGCCGGTATATCTGGCGTCGATTGGGCTTGGGCCGCTGGAGATTGGTGTCGTCGCGACCTCCGCACTCCTGGGTTCGGCACTATTGACGCTCGGCATCGGCTTCTTGGCGGCGCGAGCAGACCGGCGGAGCCTGCTTTTGGCGGCGTCCGGCCTGATGATCGCAACCGGGGTGGCCTACACGCAGTCAAGCACCTATGCAGCTGTTCTGCTCGTGGCTTTCCTGGGCACGATCAATCCCTCGTCCGGGAGCGTCAGCATCTTCGTTCCGCTCGAGCACGCCGTCTTGTCTCGGCTTGTGGCGGATGCGGACCGCACGAAGGCATTCGCACGCTATAGCCTGTTGGGCGCGCTGGCGGCTGCGTTTGGCGCCCTTGCTGCGACCACCCCCGATTTCCTGGTGACGATTGGGATCTCACGGCTCACGGCGCTGAAGGCTATGTTTGTTCTCTATGCATTTCTCGGCGTGGTCGGGGGCCTGGTGTACGCGCGCATTCCCGCTGGCCCCAAAACGTCTCCCCAGGACCGGCCCGCGGCAGCACTTGGGCCCTCGCGTGTCATCGTCTACAAGCTGGCTGCCCTGTTCAGCATCGACGCCTTCGCCGGCGGTTTTGCCGTGCAGTCACTCGTTGCGTTGTGGCTGTTCAGCAAATTTGGTCTTTCCCTGTCAGCAGCCGGGGCGTTCTTCTTCTGGTCGGGTGTCTTGTCGGCGGTCTCTTTTCCGGTCGCCGCATGGCTGTCGAGGCGCATCGGGCTTGTGAACACGATGGTGTTCACGCACATCCCGTCAAGCATTTGCCTGATCCTGGCCGCGTTGGTGCCGAATCTCTATGTTTCCCTGGCATTTCTTCTTGTACGCGCAGCACTGTCCCAGATGGACGTGCCGACTCGCTCCTCATATGTGATGGCGGTCGTCACGCCACGGGAGCGGCCTGCGGCGGCAAGCGTGACCTCGGTACCTCGCAGCCTCGCAGCCGCCGCGAGCCCCGCGATCGCTGGCGCGCTATTTGCCGTGGGGTTCGAAGCCTGGCCTCTGGTGATCTGCGGCGCCCTCAAGATCGTCTACGATTTGAGCTTGCTTTGGGCTTTCCGCCACATCAAGCCGCCTGAAGAAAGGTGAAGCTGCACACAACCCTGTGCGACGGCGGTCAACCACCCCTCAAGCTGCTGCGATCTGCCAAAGGGCCACGCTAGCGAGCACGATCCCTGCAGCGCCTTCGATGCCGCGGGAGACAGCAGCAAACAGGCGCGGTCGGCTCTCAAAGATGTGCACAAGCCGTTCGCGGAACAGGATCGACAACACCGCGACCGTGGACAGGGTCACTGCAACGCCGGTCATCATCGTAACGGCAAAAAGAAGACCCGCTACCGGAACTCCCCTCGACATCGCGAAAGTCATGACGAAAAGAGTCAACGGGCACGGGATCAGGCCAGCCATGAAGCCGACGGCCTCGCCCTCATGCTTGAGATGGTGGCCTTGGCTCAATGCCCGCCAGATCATCCAAACGCCGATCAGCCCGAGCAGCCCGCGGCTGACATCCTCCAGCAGCGGAGCTCGGCCGACGCTGCCAAGTGCGACCGAAACCAGCGGCAGAGACAACGCGGCGATGATCACCGCGATGATGACATGAGTGAGGGACAGCGTGATGGACACGAGCAGGCCACGTGCGACCTTGGCGTCCGAGCCGGCAAGATAAGTAGCTAACAACGCCTTGCTGTGACCCGGCGTGAGCGCGTGGGCAGCGCCGAAGACGACGCCCATCGGCAGGAACGCCACAAAGCCCAGCCAGTCACCACTGCTGGAGAGCAATTTGATCTGGTCGGCAAGCGCTAGGTAAATCGTGCGTTGGAATTCGACGAGGTACTGAAACATGGAGCGGCGGTCTCCGCACTTGCCGAGGGTATGCAATAGCGTGCATCGCTTGTCATCGCCAGCGGCGTTGCAGCCGTCTGCAGCTGGATGATGCCTCTGCGGCGCCGACCTAGGTCGGGTTTCGGTCACAGCATCGCTGATCGTCGAATGACTAATGATGCAAGTTCCGAACACGACGCTCCGGTAGCAGCGCTCGCTTACAGCCAAGCGAGGACGGTGCCCGACACCAGGAGATAACGGGCAATTTTCGCTGCCGTGACGATCGCGACGAAACTCCAGAGCGGTTCGCGAAAAACGCCGGCCACCAGCGTGAGTGGATCGCCGATAACAGGCGCCCAGCTCAAGAGCAGGCTCCACCGCCCATAGTGGCGATATCGTACACAGGCGCGGTCGAGGACGGCGGGTTTCACCGGAAACCATTTGCGGTCGCGAAAGCGATCGATGCCGCGACCAAGGAGCCAGTTGACCACCGAGCCTAGCACATTGCCGAGCGTGGCGACCAGGATCAGGGCGGCCGGCGATTGGGAGCCCGCCAGGAGCAGGCCGGCCAGCAGCGCCTCCGATTGCAGCGGCAGGATGGTCGCCGCCGCGAACGCGGTTAGGAACAATGCGCCGAACGCGGCAATGTCGCCAACCATCGCGTCCGTCAGCTCGCCTTCGGCCATCTCGGGTGCCGATCATCGACGGCAAAACCGTGCGCGTGCTCGTAACCGGCCTCGGTCCAGATGGAATCCTCGATATGTGGATGGCCGTGCGGCAGATCGGCGTGCACGTGCGCGATAACGTCGGGATCGTGACGCGGCCACAATCCCATTGCCGCCAGCAACGCGATGACGCCGATAGCGCCAATCAGAACATAGGTAAATGGCAAGCCCATCGCCGCCCCTACGCGTCCGGCGATCGGATAGGTGATCAACCAGCAGGCATGCGAAAGCGCAAACTGCGCAGCGAACAAGGCTGGCCTGTCGACGGCGTCCGCGGAACGGCGGATCAGGCGACCCGACGGTGTCTGGGCTATGGAGTAGCCAAGTCCGAGCACGAACCACAGTGCCAGCAGCAGCGGATATTGACCAACAGGCGGCCCAAGGAACATGCCGGCCACCAGAATAGCCGCGCCCGTTAGCATCGCCGTCCGATCGGGTATCTTCTCGAGCAGTTGCGGCAGGGCGAGCGCGGCGATCATGGACCCGCCACCAAAGGCCGCCAGGGCGAGCGCCGTCTGGCGCTGCGACAGGCCAAACTGACCCTGCACCAGGACGACCGTATTGACGATCACCATGGCGCCGGAGGCCGCCACCGCAAGATTGAGAGCAAGCAAACCGCGCAGACGCGGCGTCGCAAGATATATGCGCAAGCCGCGCGTCGTTCGATCGTAGATGCCGCGTGGTCGCGAGGGTTTCGGGCTCGGCAGCATGACCGAAACCACCAGCGCGGCGGAAGCCAAGAACCCGATGACCGTGCCCGCGAAAAGGCTATGAAAGCTGATCACCGAGAGCAGCGCCGCAGCCAGCATCGGACTGGCAACGCTTTCGAGATCGTATGCCAGGCGGGAGAGGGAAAGCGCCTTGGTATAATCCTTCTCGTCCGGCAGAACGTCCGGGATTGTGGCCTGGAACGTCGGCGTGAAACCGGCTGAGGCCGACTGCAGGATGAAGATCAGGACATAGACCTGCCAGATCTCGGTGACAAAGGGCAGGAACACCGCGACACCGGCGCGCACGAGATCGAGCGCCACCAGCATTGTGCGCCTCGGCAACCGCTCGGCGAAAGCGGCCGCTACCGGTGAGACGCCGACATAGGCGATCATCTTGATGGCGAGTGCGGTGCCAAGCACCGCGCCTGCATTCGCGCCGGCCAGATCGAACGCCAGAAGGCCGAGCGCAACAGTCGCCAGACCGGTGCCGACCAGCGCGATGAGCTGCGCCATGAAAAGATGCCGATAAGTGCGGTCGGCAAGGACCCTCAGCATGACTTCTTTCTTCTCCAGAGTCCCGAGACAGGCCAGCCGCCATTTTGAAACGGAATGCAACAGCGGCAAATAACTTCAGCTCACATCGATGATGACCATCAGCCCACCGCCGCCCTTCTGCTCGACATTGTTGTTCGTCGTATGATGCGGGATATGGCAGTGGATCAGCCACTTGCCGGGCCGCTGGGCCTTCCAGACGACATCGTAACGCTGTCCCGGCCCGACATTGATCGTGTCCGCAAGAAAACGGGCGGAGGCGGGAATTGTCTCCCCGTCGCGGGCAACGACCTCGAAAGGTCCTCCATGGATATGCATTGGATGGATGAAGCCATTGTTGGTGCCGATAAAGCGGACCTTCAGGGTCTCGCCGACCTTCATATGAATCGTATCGGTGGACGGATACGCCTTGCCGTTGATGGTGAAAAAATTCGGCATGCCGCCGTCCATCGGCATCGACGGATATGTCAGCCGCTCGCGCTTGAGCCATTCCTGAAGCTGGATGACGTAGTGATGGTCGGCCGCCACTTCGTCTGCTGCATTGGCAGGATCGATGATCAGAGCCCCGTAGAGGCCGAGCGCTTGCGTGCGGTCTGGCTTGGCATGCGGATGATAGAAATAGGTCCCGTGCTGCGTGGCCGTAAACTCGTATGAAAACTTACCGCCTGGCTCGATCGGTTCTTGCGTTATCTCAGCCGGCCCGTCCATCTGGTTGGGCAGGATCATCCCATGCCAATGAATAGTCGTTTCTTCCGGCAAATCGTTTGTGACGTTGACCCTGATGCGATCCCCCTGACGGATATGGATGCGCGGGCCCGGGACCTGGCTGTTATAGGCATAGGCGTCGACCGTCACATCCGGCAGGATCTGCCAGCGGACCACCGAAGGTCTCAGCTCGAACACCTTCACGCCGTTCTCCATCCGGAACGGCAGGTCTTGGTCTCCCTTGGCCGAAAGGCCATAGGATGCGCTCACCAGGCGCGGATCGGCCGCCGCCATGTCGCGCATCGCGTCGGCCGGCGTGTCCCGGTCCATGATCATGCCCGGCGGCATGATCACGCCGCCGACGTCGCGGGCCGACAGTCGCAGGTTCAGCCAGTTCGCCGGAGCTAGCATGCCGACGCCGAGCGCAATCAGCGACACCACGCCGAGCGCCGCGATCTGCGGCGTTGTCGCGTCCGACCGCATCTGGTGGCCTCCGCTGCCCTTGTGTGGACCCATATCGTGCCCGTGCTCATGATGGGCATGGCCACTGGCGTTGGCCTGCTGTGTCCGCATCTGCGCGTGCTGTACGTCGGCAGCCGGCTCTCGGTTGTCCTTTCCGGTGTCTGCCGAGCGCTCGGTCATCAGCCCGTGCTTCAGGCCCCGCGCGACCAGCCAGACATTGGCGGGATAGGCTAGCGCGAAGCCGGCAATGACGCCGAGCGACATCACCCCCCAGAACAGCAGCTCGGTCGGCTCCATGGCGCGCATGTCGCGGCCCATCATCAGGAAGCTCATAACCGGCGCCATACCGGCCATCATGAAGTTCATGGAGATGAATTCGGGCAGCAAGCTTTTGTTCACGTTCTCCCAATAGCTGCCGCCCATCATCGATTTCATGAACAGCGACTGGAAGATGAACAGGCCGAAGGCAAAGCCGGCGAGGTATTCGACGATCAGGTCGAGCCACATCGGCAGGCCAAGCGTGGCGGTGACGACCGCGGCAAGGATGATCCCCGTGGCATCGCCGGCGACGCAATGGATAGTCGAGCCGACGCCCTGCTTCCAAAGGGGTTTTGTGAAGGCCTCATGCTCGCCCGGGCGCGGTTCCTTGTCGGCGAGCACATAAAGCAGCAGCCCGAGCGGGCCCATATAGAGCGTCACAAGGATGAAGCCCCATTTCATCACTACGGGCTCGGGATTGTTGCGATACTGGTCGAAGCCGACATAGAGCGTCGACGCTCCCGCCAATGCGAACCAGGTAACGAGGAAATAGTCTATCGGTTGGATGAGCATGTCTCCGCCCTTGATTTCCGCCTCATGGCATCGGGCGGCACAGCTTAAATGGTGTAATGCACGCGGCCGGCACGTTTATGATCCGTGCCGGGCTTAGCCGGATTCGCTTAAGCAGCTGCTTTTTCGTTGTCGTAGCCTGCAGCCTTGATGACATCGCAAATCGCCGTCTCGTCCGCTTTGGTCTCGACAGCCACAGTGGTTGACCCGAGGTCGACCGTCACGCGGGCGGCAGGATCGACGCTCTTTACCGCCTTTTCGATCGTGCTGGCGCAGTGGCCGCAGCTCATGTCTGGAACTTTCAGTTTCAGCATTGCAGTTCTCCTTTTCGCATCTCGCGAACAGATATGGGCCTTCCCATGATGGTAAGGTCAAGGGCGGTTTCTCGGTGGACGCCTAGACGATACCAGGCAAAATTTTAGCTCTTGACCTTCCCATCACTGGAACCTTTATGTGTTGCTGCAACCACCAAAAATGGAGTTGCGGAATAATGAACGCCATCACTCGCGATGCAGCAGCCGGATCCGATACTGATCTCGTGATCCAGCTTGGCATTGAAGGCATGACCTGCGCTTCCTGCGTGAGGCGTGTCGAAATGGCGATCGCCTCAGCCCCCGGCGTCGTCTCGTCATCGGTCAATCTCGCGACGGAACGTGTCGAGGTGACCTTTGCCGGCAAGCCCGACCTTGCTCCGGTAATCGCAGCGGTATCGGCCGTCGGCTACCAGACACGCACAGACACGCTCGAATTTGCGATCGAGGGAATGACTTGTGCCTCTTGTGTTAGTCGCATCGAGAAGGCGCTGAAGGCTGTGGCTGGCGTCACTGACGCCACTGTCAATCTTGCAACGGAGCGCGCAACCGTCCGCGTCGCGACGGGTTCTGTGGAGGCCGCAACCCTTGAAAGCGCGGTGGCTGCGGCCGGCTACAAGGCGCAGCAGATCTTGTCGGATGCGGGACAGGACCGCGAGCGCGATGGACGCGCCCCCGAAATCCACACGCTTAGCCGTTCGCTGACCTGGGCGGCCCTGCTGACGCTGCCCGTCTTCGTTCTCGAAATGGGGTCTCATCTCGTGCCGGCGTTCCATCACTGGGTAATGATGACGCTTGGCGACTGGAACTGGCGCCTGCAATTCGTCCTCACCACGATCGTCCTGTTCGGTCCCGGCTTGCGCTTTTTCCGCAAAGGCGTGCCGGCGTTGCTCAGGGGCGCGCCAGACATGAACGCACTTGTCGCCCTCGGCTCCGGTGCCGCCTGGGCTTACTCGCTTGTCGCGACCTTCATGCCCAATGTGTTGCCGGCGGGCACAGCGAACGTCTACTACGAAGCGGCGGCCGTGATTGTCACGCTCATCCTGCTTGGCCGTACCCTGGAAGCCAAGGCTAAGGGCAGGACCAGCGAGGCCATCAAGAAGCTCGTGGGCCTGCAGCCCAAGACGGCGCGCGTCGTCCGGGATGGTATTATAGTCGAAGTGCCAGTCACCGAAGTTCGGGTGGGTGACATGGTCGTGGTGCGACCGGGCGAAAAGATAGCCGTCGATGGCGAGATCGTCGAAGGATCATCCTTCATCGACGAGTCCATGATGACCGGCGAACCGCTGCCTGTCGCCAAAGGCATCGGCGCAGAAGTCGTGGGCGGCACGATCAACAAGACCGGCAGCTTTTCCTTCCGTGCCACCAAGGTCGGCGCGGCGACACTGCTTGCCCAGATCATTCGCATGGTCGAAGCTGCCCAAGGCGCAAAGCTGCCGATTCAAGCGCTCGTGAACAAACTCACGGCCTGGTTCGTGCCAGCTGTCATCGCGGCT
Source organism: Mesorhizobium sp. M1A.F.Ca.IN.020.03.2.1 (assembly GCF_004023205.1). NCBI lineage: Bacteria > Pseudomonadati > Pseudomonadota > Alphaproteobacteria > Hyphomicrobiales > Phyllobacteriaceae > Mesorhizobium > Mesorhizobium sp. M1A.F.Ca.IN.020.03.2.1. Next base: position 25,843 of record NZ_RZSV01000030.1, read on the forward strand.
GCCGTGCTCACCTTCGCGGTCTGGCACTTCTTCGGGCCGGACCCTGCCCTCTCGTTCGCGCTCGTCAACGCGGTCGCGGTGCTCATCATCGCCTGCCCCTGCGCAATGGGCCTCGCCACGCCTACCTCGATCATGGTCGGCACTGGACGCGCTGCCGAATTGGGTGTGCTCTTCCGCAAAGGCGATGCACTGCAGACGTTGCGTGACGCCACGATCATCGCGCTCGACAAGACCGGCACTCTCACCGAGGGCCGACCCGACCTGACGGATTTCATCGTGTCAGATGGATTCAATGAAGCGAACGTGCTGCGGCTTGTCGGCTCCGTCGAGGCTCGCTCTGAGCATCCGGTCGCAGAGGCGGTCGTGCGAGCGGCCCAGCGTCGCGGCCTCGTGCTTGCCGATGTCAACGATTTCGTCGCCATCCCTGGCTTCGGCGTCAGTGCAACCATCGAAGGCCGCGAGCTCGTGATCGGCGCGGACCGATTGATGACCCGGCTCGGCCTGGACATCTCGGCTTTTGCCGCGGCATCAACGCGTCTTGCCGACGAGGGCAAGACCCCCCTCTACGCCGCCATCGACGGCAAGCTTGCCGCGATCATCGCGGTTGCCGATCCGATCAAAGCGTCGACGCCAAAGGCGATCGAGGCGCTGCACGCGCTTGGCCTTCGGGTAGCCATGGTGACCGGCGACAACCGCCTCACGGCGGAGGCGATCGGACGGCATATCAGCATCGACGAAATTGTCGCCGAGGTGCTGCCCGATGGCAAGGTCGACGCCATCAAGCGGCTCGGCCGGCATGGCGCCAGCGTTGCCTTCGTTGGCGACGGCATCAATGACGCACCGGCACTCGCCGCTGCGGATGTCGGCATCGCAATCGGAACGGGTACGGACATCGCCATAGAAAGCGCCGACGTCGTCTTGATGTCGGGTGATCTTCGCGGCGTGGCGAATGCGATCGCGCTCTCTAAGGCAACGATCGTTAACATTCGTCAGAATCTGTTCTGGGCCTTTGCCTACAACATTGCGCTGATCCCGGTTGCCGCCGGCGTGCTCTATCCAGCTTACGGGACGCTTCTGTCTCCGATGCTCGCCGCTGGCGCAATGGCTCTTTCGAGCGTCTTTGTCTTGAGCAATGCATTGCGCCTCAGACGCTTCCGCGCACCGCTGCACGACGGATCACAAGCCAAACAAGCTTCCGGGAAAGCCTTAGCGGCGTGACAGAAATGTGCAGACCTATTTACCAAGCGTCCAGCTGCAGGCGTCGCAGAGATTGAAAGAAAGGAGAGTCATGAACATTGGTGAAGCCGCAGCCGCGTCAGGTGTCTCGGCCAAGATGATCCGCTACTACGAGTCAATTGACCTGATGCCCAATGTCGCCCGAACCGACGCCGGCTATCGCGTCTATTCGGACAGCGACATTCATGCCCTACGCTTCATTCGGCGCGCCCGGGATCTCGGCTTTTCGGTAAACCAGATGGCCAATCTGCTCGCCCTTTGGGGCGACCGATCACGCACCAGTGCCGATGTCAAGCGTATCGCCCTGGAGCATGTCGCGGAACTCGAGCGGAAGATGCGCGAGCTTCGCGATATGTCCAAGACGCTGCGTCATTTGGCTGAGCATTGTCAGGGGGATGATCGGCCGCATTGTCCGATCATCGAAGACCTTTCCAGCGGGCACGACGCTGGACCAGCCAGGCCCCGCAAGCGTCGGCAGCCCGCCGTCGACGGCGTCCGGCCTCGCCACGCCTTCTGAACACTGCGCGTACTCGAGACGCGGAATTTGACCTAGGAGATAATTACATGCATCGACGCGAATTTCTTGTGGCAAGCTTGGCGACTTTGGCCAGTTCCACGGCGCTGGCGCAAACGAAGATGGACATGTCCAACATGGACTCCATGCCGGGAATGGATATGAGTGGCCATGCCGGGCACGACATGGGCCCCATGGCGAAAGGCGCCGTCGCCCTTCCCGAGGGCGAGGCGCTGCGCAATTTGCCACTGCTTGCCAGCGAGGCCAGCACGCCCGGCCTTTTCAAGGCAAAGCTGACGGCGGAACCCACCGTCGCGCGGTTCGCCGAAGAACTGGACACGCCGATCCTTGCCTATAACGGTATGAGCCCCGGGCCGCTGATCGAGGCCTATGAGGGCGACCGGGTCGAGATCGCCTTCGCCAACAGGATCGAGGGCGAGCAAAGCACAATCCACTGGCATGGCATGCCGGTACCGGCCGACCAGGACGGCAATCCGATGTACCCTGTGGCCGCGGGGGCGGACCGCGTCTACGTCTTCGACCTGCCGGAAGGGTCGGCCGGTTCGTACTGGTACCATCCGCATCCGCACGGCAAGACAGCCGAGCAGGTTTATCGCGGCTTGGCTGGCGCATTCGTGGTCAAGGCGAAAACCGATCCCGTGCCGGCCGAATATGGCGACACCGTGCTCGTGTTCACCGACCTCAGGCTCGCCGCCGACGGCTCTATGCCCGAAAACACTATGACGGACCTGATGAACGGCCGCGTCGGGGACCACGTACTGGTCAATGGGCAGAAGAACCCGAAGCTCTCGGTAGCAATGGGCGCGAAACGGCGTTTTCGGCTTTATAATGCTACCAATGCGCGCTACCTGAAACTCGCTTTCGATGGCGCGCCGATGACCATCATCGGCAGCGACGGCGGGCTGCTGGAGGCGCCGGTGGCAGCAAGGGAGATCCTGCTCAGCCCGGCGGAGCGTCTTGAACTTGTCGTATCTTTCGAGAAGTCAGGCCCCGTTACGCTATACACCTTAGACTACGACCGCGGCTGGATGGGCCCAGGCCGTCCAGCCGATGCCGGGCTGACGCTGCTCACAGTCGATGTTTCAGACAATCTTGCCGGGCCCGTGCCCCCGATTCCCGAGCGACTGCGGCCGATCGCTCAGCTCGGGAACCCCACCGCCAGCCGGCGCCTCGTGTTGACCGAAACCATGACCATGACTGCCACCGATAGGCAGATGGGGTTCCTGATCAATGGCAAGGCCTTCGACATGGGCCGTATCGACATTGTCTCTAAGGCTGGTCAGACCGAACTCTGGGAGATCGTCAACCAAGCCGACATGGATCACCCGTTCCATTTGCACGGCACGCAGTTCCAGGTAATCGAGCACGAGCGCGGCGGCAAGGTCACGAAATCACCCTATCTTGCTTGGAAAGACACGGTCAACGTTGCACGCGGCGAGACGGTCCGGCTCTTGTTGCGACAAGAGCGACCAGGCCAGCGCATGTATCACTGCCATCTCCTCGAGCACGAACAGCTCGGCATGATGGGTGTCGTCGACGTGCGGGCATAATCGGCCCTTCATAGTGACTGGGCTGGCAGTCTACGGTTCGCTGTTCGTCAGCGCCTTCCTAGCGGCAACGGTGCTGCCGGTTTCGTCTGAGGTCGTGCTTGTTGGCCTATTGGCGACCGGTCGGGGCGATCCGGCCCTACTCTTTACGGTTGCTACCATCGGCAACACGCTGGGCTCGGTTGTGAACTGGATATTGGGCCGGGGGATCGACGCGCTCCGGTCGAAGCAATGGATCCCTATCACTCCCCGGCAGTTTGAGCGGGCGAGCCGCATGTTTCGCCGCTATGGCGCGTGGACGCTCTTGTTCGCATGGTTGCCAGTGGTCGGAGATGCTTTCACCGTCGTGGCAGGCGCGGCACGGGTCCGGCTCGCCTTGTTCGTGGTTTTAGTCGGCCTTGGAAAGGCGGCGAGGTACGCAGCAGTCACCCTGGTAAGTCTATGGGCGGCGAATTAACCGGCGCCCTCAACCTTGTTGCATTTGGGCGAAAAGAGTCGACCGAAAAGGCGCGACGGGCTGCTACAATCGCGGACCGAAGAGCACCGTCCGTCGAGATCGCCGAAAATCTGCGATCGCCGATCTCGCGCCAGCCGAGTGAATATGCCGACAGCCTTACGGTCATCGGCGCTGAGGCCTAGCTGGCGATCACCAGCGCTTGCAACTGCCGCCGATCCTCTTGGGACCATTGATTGGGGTCTTCGTCATGGGCAGACTTCGCGTGAAGCTCGACATGCTTCATGACTTCCTCCGCGCTCTCTGCCGTGAAGCTCCCCGGACAAGCCTCCATCCCCGGATAATCTCTGCATCGATACGTGTATGGCATTGCTGCCTCCGTACATTAGAGAACACTTAAGGAGGCGAGTGAACGCCGCTCTTGTCAATGAATTTTCGGTCAACGTTGCGACTTGCAAAACCCGGACTTTGCCCTACGCTAGGCCGACAATGGCTCGATTGTCGCCAAAACACCTCCTGGCCATGCTGCTCGCGGTCTTGCTGACCGCCGGGTTCAGCCTGTCTGTCGCCCAGGCAAGCGTCATGTCGTCGAGGATGGCAAGCGAGAACGCCATGGCGATGCCGGCCGCTGACGGAATGGGCAAGATGGCTGACGGCGCCATGCACCACGACTGCAAGGCGTGCAAGGACACAAGCGGCAAAACTGGCCCGATGCATTGTCCGCCGGATTGCATCGCCCCCGTCCTCGCGGTGCTGCCGCAGGATCCGGCCGTGATGATCGTGCCGGGCATGCAGCAGCTCCGGGCGCTGCCCACTCCCCTTCTTCGCGGGCGAAGTTCCCTGCCCGACCCATCCCCTCCCCGACCCACTGCTCTCATCTGATGCCGTATCGGCCGCACAGCGGCTGATCCTTGGCGTCTGATCGCCCGCTTTGCACACGATCGTGATGCGGGCGCGCACGGCAATCCGGTTCATGCCGCAATGCCCGTCGCAGATCGAGATCGTAGAGCGCATAAATGAATTCCGGTTCACGTCTTTTGCTGTCGCGTCGCGGCTTTCTCGCTGCAGCGTCAGGGGCTGCCATGTCGCTGCCAATACGTCCCGCCCGCGGATCCGCCATCGACGAACGGACCTTGAGGGCGGCGCCAAGCCAGGCGCGACTGACTGGTCCCGGCGGCCCATCCACTCCGACCTGGGCCTACAGCGACACCATTCCCGGCCCGGTGCTGCGCCTACGGCAAGGCCGGCCGGTGCGGATCACTGTAGAGAACGGGTTGGCCGAGGACACCACCGTTCACTGGCACGGCATCCGCTTACCAAACGCCATGGACGGGGTGCCCGGGATGACCCAGCCCCCGATCGCGCCGGGATCAAATTTCACTTATGAGTTCACGCCGCCGGATGCCGGCACTTTCTGGTATCATCCGCATGCCGACAGCCTGGTGCAGCTCGGTCGAGGCCTTGCGGGCGCGCTCATTGTCGAGGAGGCAGAGCTTGTCGAATTCGACCGCGATCTGATCTGGCTGCTGCAGGACTGGCGGCTAGCCGCCGATGGCCAGATCTCCGGTGGCTTCGGCAGCGCGATGGATGCCACGATGTCAGGTCGGATCGGCAACCTCGTCACCATCAATGGCTCGGCACCGGCCGATCACGGTGTGCGCGCTGGCGAGCGCATCCGGCTGCGGCTCGCCAATGCCGCGCTTGCCCGCATGATGGCGCTGCGCTTTGAAGGCCACCGGCCGGTCATCCTGGCGATCGACGGCCAGCCGTGCGACCCGCACGAGCCGGACGACGGCCGCGTCGTGCTGGGGCCGGCGATGCGCGTCGACATGGCGCTGCACATGCAAGGCAAACCGGGTCGCCGGTATCGCGTAATCGACGAGTTCTACGACGGCCTTGCCTACACGCTGGCCACGCTTGCCTATGACAAGGCGCCACCGCTCAGGGTGCATCCCCTGGAGCGGCCCACTGCGCTACCGCGCAATCCCCTGCCGGAGCCTGATCTCGCCAAAGCCCTGCGACAGGAGATCGTTCTGCAAGGCGGCATGATGGGCGGCGGCAAGCTCGCGGGCGTCGGCGGGATGATGGGCATGTCTGGCATGAACATGGGCATGAACGGCACGGCTGCCTGGGCGATCAACGGCATGTCGATGACCGGCGACGGTCACGCCGGCATGGTACCGCAGTTCACGCTGCGACGAGGCGTCACCTGCCACCTGACGATTCGCAATCAGACGGCTTGGTGGCATCCGATGCACGTCCACGGGTTCAGCCTGTCGATCCTTGCCCGCAACGGCTCGCCGGTGTCGCACCGGCAATGGCAGGACACGGTGCTGCTCGCGCCGAAGGACACGGTCGAATGTGCCTTCGTAGCCGACAATCCCGGCGACTGGATGCTGCACTGCCATGTCGCCGACCACCAGATGGCAGGCCTGATGACCGTCTTCCGGGTGACCTGATCCTTCGCATAGCAATTTCAAAGGAGGACCGACTATGAAACTGCCTCATGCCCTCACCGCCATCGGCCTCGCGATCGCCATGCCGCTGCCGACCCTCGCCGCGACGATTGACGCGGTGATGTACAAGAACCCGCAATGCAGCTGCTGCGAGGCTTATGCCGACTATCTCGAACGAAACGGCTTCAAGGTAGACATCAAGCCGGTCAACAATCTTTCTCAGATCAGCAGCGATGCCGGCGTGCCCGCCGACCTCGAAGGCTGCCATACGATGATGGTCGACGGTTATGTGGTCGACGGTCTGGTGCCTGTCGAGATCGTCAAGAAGCTTCTGACCGAGCGACCTGCCATCGCGGGCATCACGCTGGCTGGCATGCCGGCTGGCGCGCCCGGCATGGGCGGCGAAAAGAGCGAGACCTGGACTATCTACGCCTTCACCAAGGACGGCAAGGCGCCGACCGTCTATGCGACAGAGTGAGGGAGCCATGACGTCTGCCAACCTTGTCATCGCGCTCGCGCTGCTGCTGGTTGCGGGGTCGGCGGCGGCCGGGCCGACGTCGGATTTTGTCGTTCCGGAAACGCCCACCACCTTACCCGCAATCAGCTTCACCGACGGCGCGGGCAAGCAGAAAACGCTCGAGGATTATTCCGGCAGACTAGTGCTGCTCAATATCTGGGCGACGTGGTGTGCCCCGTGCCGGAAGGAAATGCCGACGCTCGACCGCCTCGAGGCCACGCTCGGCGGGCCAGACTTCGAGGTCGTCGCGCTGTCGATGGACCGGAAGGGACCCGATGTCGTGAAGAAATTCTTCGCCGAGACCGGGGTCATGCATCTTGCCCTCAACATCGACAGCTCGGCCAAGGCGATGTTCACGCTCGGCGCGCCCGGTCTTCCGATGACCCTGCTGATCGATGGCAGCGGCAGGGAGATCGGCCGCCTGATTGGCCCGGCCGAATGGGACTCGCCCGAGATGACCGAGTTCATCCGCGGCCTTATCGCCGCGAACCGAGAAGGGAAATAACCGATGCTTTTGCGAACCAGAGCGTGCGGAGTTTTGTCGACCTGGAATGGATGGGGGCCGATGCTGCGCGGGCTTGTTGCCATAGCGGTGCTGGCTCCCAGCTTCATCCCTGGCGCGCGGGCGCATTCGTTGGACGAGGTCAATGAGCTGCTGAAGGACGACGAGAAGTACTTTCAGGCGATCGACAAGCCGGCCCCCGATTTCACGCTGCGCGCCGCCGATGGAGCCGTCGTGCGGCTCGCCGACCTGCGCGGCAAGGTGGTGGTGCTGCACTTTGTCTACACTTCGTGTCCCGACGTTTGCCCGCTCCATGCCGAGAAGCTCGCGGAGGTGCAGCAGATGGTGAACGCCACGCCGATGAAGGGCCAGGTCATTTTCGTGACTGTCACCACCGATCCGAAGCGGGACACGCCCGACGTGCTGCGCGCCTATGGGCCGGCGCATGGGCTCGATCCGGCCAACTGGCTGTTCCTGACCACGACGCAGGATCAATCCGACGACGCGACCGGCAAGCTTGCCGAAGCCTTCGGCCACAAATTCACGCTGACCGACGATGCCTACCAGATGCACGGCATCGTCACGCACGTGATCGACAAGGAGGGCCATTGGCGCGCGAATTTCCACGGCCTGAACTTCGCCCCGGTCAATCTGGTCACCATGATCAACGCGCTCACCAACAACCTTGAACGACCGCACACCGAGCCGGAGAAAGGCTGGCTGGCAAGATTGCGGAACCTGCTGTGACACAGGACCATTCAACGGACAAATTAAGAGGAAATCCATGTTCACCACGGCAAGACAGGCAAGCCGTCCTCGCGGCATCGTCCGCATGCTGCTCATTGCTGGCCTGGCGGGATGGTTCCTGCTCGATTCCGGCGCTCGGGAACCGGCGATTGCGGCGGGCGAAATGTCCCATGACGAGCTCGATCAGCGGATACACGACTATATCCTGGCCCATCCGGAGGTTCTCGTGCAGGCACTGCAGAGTCTGGACCAGCGCCAGCGCCAAGCGCAGGCCGCCCAAGTAAAGCAGGTGGTCAAGGCGCGGGCGGACGACCTCTTCCGCGACAAACGAAGCCCGGTTGGCGGCAATGCTGAGGGCAATGTCACCCTTGTCGAATTCTTCGACTATAATTGCCCCTATTGCAGGATGATGGCGCCGATCATGGATCAGGCCGTTGCAGGCGATCCGCAACTCAGGATCGTCTACAAGGAGTTTCCCATCCTTGGCCCGGATTCGGTATTCGCGGCGAAAGCCGCGCTGGCAGCCGATAAGCAAGGCAAATACGCCGCGTTTCACAAAGCGCTTTACGGCTCTAGGACGAGAGTGACGGAGGCAGCCGTGCTCAAGATCGCCGCCGATGCTGGCCTCGATGTCGACCGCATGAAGACCGACATGCAGCAGCCCGATATCCAGGCGTCGATCGACCGCAACACTGAATTGGCGCAGGCGCTAGGGATCACCGGCACGCCAGGCTTCGTCGTAGGCGATCAGATATTTCCTGGAGCGACCGACCTAGCGACGCTGAAGAAACTGCTCGAACAGGCCAGGACACGAAAATGAACGCGACCCCAACTCGGCGAAAGATCGTTTTGGGCGTCATCGCCGCCACGGCAATGCCTAGACTGCCGGGATTCAAGGCTGCGGCACAGGCCCAGGACGACGCCGGCCTGGCAAGTCGTTTCCAGGATCTTAGCCAGAACGGCAACGCCACCTGCTCCCCCAAATTCACGGCGTCGATCGCGACCATGCCGCCGATGTCGCGGATCAAGGGCTCGTGCTGCAGCCCGATGGAGATGAAACGCTATACCGAGCAGGTAAAGGGCTTGGTGAAATACCGCGTCATCGCGATGATCCCGCAGGACCCATACGACATTCCGGCCGTCACCGCGCAGCAAATGATCCACTACTATGATCGGCAACTCACTGCCGACGAACAGCGCCGTTACGACTTTGCATTGGCCAACTCCAACGAAAAAGGACCGTGCTGCTGCCAGTGCTGGCGCTGGGGTGTGTATGGGGGGCTGGCCAAGTACCTGATCCGCGAGCACGGCTTCACGGGCGAACAGATCGTCGATGTCTGGAATCTGTCGGACGGTTGCGGCGGAGGCGAATGATCGATTACACGACAGAGTGGCCAGGTCTCGATGATGGAAAGCGACAGAATGGTCACTGTGCCTCAGGACGAACCGTCTCAACTAAAAGAGACCCGGGTGGAAGCGGCCGCAGCAACTCACCTTCCGGCTTTGTCAGGTTCAGCCAGGCGGACCAGTTCTCCGGCTGAATAACTACGGCCTAACGGCTGTGATAGGGCGCAACGTCCGGGCCAGGACCGGTCGTCAGCATGCGAAAGGACGGCGGGTTGTTGCCGCCCGCTTCGCGCCAAAGCCCCGCGATTGTCATGAACGGGGCGCCGTTGGGAGTAAATCGGTGCTTTGCCTTCGGGTACTTCGTTCCGGTGAACTCGAAGAAGGCCGATGCCGGCACAAGAC
>NZ_RZSV01000310.1:0-5393 GCF_004023205.1 Mesorhizobium sp. M1A.F.Ca.IN.020.03.2.1
ACTACAATCACGGCGGCTTCGGAACGGTGCGCCTGAAGGAGCCGATGATCCTCGGCCACGAAGTCTCCGGCGTGATCGAGAGCCTCGGGCCGGGAGTGAGTGGACTGCAGACGGGACAGCTCGTCGCCGTGTCTCCGTCGCGGCCCTGCTACAGCTGCCGCTATTGCCGCGAGGGCATGCACAACCAGTGCCTCAACATGCGCTTCTACGGCAGCGCCATGCCGTTCCCGCATATCCAGGGCGCGTTTCGTGAAATGCTGGTGGCGGACGCGATTCAGTGCGTCCCGGCCGATGGGCTGACCGCCGGCGAGGCGGCGATGGCCGAACCGCTGGCCGTCTGTCTGCACGCGACGCGCCGGGCCGGAGAGATGCTGGGCAAGCGCGTGCTGGTCACAGGCTGCGGGCCGATCGGCCTGCTGTCGATCATCAGCGCGCGCCGCGCGGGTGCGGCCGAGATCGTCGCCGTCGATATCGCCGATTTCACGCTGTCGATGGCCATGCGCGCCGGCGCCGACAAGACCATCAACACCCGAAGCGAGCCGGAAGGTTTGGCGCCCTACCTTGCCGACAAGGGGACCTTCGACATCCTCTACGAATGTTCGGGCGCGGCGTCGGCGCTGGCGCAAGGCATCGCGGCGCTGCGTCCGCGCGGCACCATCGTCCAGCTCGGCCTCGGCGGCGCCGAGATGGCACTGCCGATGTCGACGGTGACCGCCAAGGAACTGTCGATCAACGGCTCGTTCCGCTTCCACCCCGAATTCGCCGTCGGCGTCGAGCTGATGCGCAAGGGGCTGATCGACGTGAAGCCGCTGATCACCCACTCGGTGCCGGTCGACGAAGCACTTTCCGGCTTCGAGCTCGCCAACGACCGCGGCCAGGCGATGAAGGTCCAGATCGCGTTTGCGTGAGCCGCAACGGCGCGTTGCATTCCGCCGTGATATCGATAACGTACGGCCATGCAATCTTCGCCCAAAAGGCCGACCATGGCCGATGTCGCGCATCGCGCCAACGTCTCGACGATGACCGTGTCGCGCGCTTTCAAGCGCGACGCTTCGGTCAGCGCCGATACGCGCGACCGCATCCTCAAGGCGGCTGAAGAGCTCGGCTATGTCTTCGACAGCATCGCCGCCAATCTGTCGTCGCGGCGCTCCGGCTTCGTCGCCGCGACGATCCCCTCGATCAACAACGCCAACTTCGCCGACACGGTGCGCGGCATGACCGAGGGCCTGCGCGACAGCGGGCTGGAGATCCTGCTCGGCTTCACCGACTATAATATCGAGGAGGAGGAACGCCTGGTCGGGCAATTGCTGCAGCGTCGCCCGGAGGCGATCATCGTCACCGGCGGCCGGCACACGCCGCGCTGCCGCAAGCTGCTGGCAAATGTCGGCGTTCCGGTGGTGGAGACCTGGGATTTGCCAGCCGATCCCATCGGCCACGTCGTCGGCTTTTCCAATGCCGATGCCGGGCGGCTGATGGTCGATCATTTCGTCCAGCGCGGCTATTCGAGGCTGGGCTTTATCGGTGGCGACACCTCGCGGGACACCCGCGGCCTGGACCGCCGGCGCGGCTTCGTCGCGGCGCTGGAGGACCGCGGCCTCGACGCTTCGCGCGTGATTGCCTCCGGCGTGCCGCCGATCTCGATGCGCGAGGGCGCGACCGCCATGGTCGAGATGATCTCGCGCTGGCCGGACACACAAGCGGTGATGTGCGTGTCCGACCTCTCCGCCTTCGGCGCCCTGATGGAATGCGTTCGACGCGGCATCCGCGTGCCGGACGACGTGGCGATTGCCGGCTTCGGCGCCTATGATCTCGCCGAGCAGTCGGTGCCTTCGATCACCACGATCGACGTCGGCGCGCATGAGATCGGCATCCGCGTCGCCGAGCTGGTGCTCGACCTGCTCAACGGGCGGCGAGCGCTCGATGACCGCGTCGTAGTCGGCATGACGCCCAGGGTTGTTGTGCGACACACGGCCTGAAGCGTCGGAAAAAACGAACGGCCGGCGGATGATCGCCGACCGCTCGCTGATCGTTCTGGATGGCGTCTATTTGCCCCAGATCTTCTTGTATTGGTCGCGGTAGCCGTTGCCCGGGTCGAAACGGTTGTCCGGGCCGCCGTCGAACTCGACATTGTCGGAAGTCACCACATGCAGCGGCGAGATGTAGCCCGACCATTTCTCGCCGGCCATGGCGCGGTTGAGCTCGTCGACAAGCTGCCAGCCCTGCAGGTTCAGCGGCTCGGCCACCGTCACCTTCTGGAACTGGCCGGAGCGGATGCGCTGGTAGGCCGATTCCGAACCGTCGCCCGCCGCGACGTTGATCGGCGCATCGGTGCCGGACTTGCCGGCCGCCGCGAGCGACGGCCCCATAAAGTCGAAATAGAGGTCGTTGATCGCCAGCGAATGGGTCCATTGATCGCCGTATTTCTGCAGCAGCGAGGTGGTGAGCTGCGGCATGCGCTGCGAGGTCTCGGCGATCGGCGTGTCGACATATTCGAGCACCTTCCCGCCGAGATCCTCGATCTCCTTCTTCATCCGGTCCGCCTTGGCGATAGCGATCTGGTAGGTGGAATCGGTGAAGATGATGACGCCGGGCTTGCCCTTGGCGTCGACAAAGGCCCAGTCGGCCGCCGCCTTCGAAACTTGCATTGGATCGGTCGAGACGTTGGCGACGATGCCGAGATCGTCGATCGGGCCGACGGTCGGCGCGGCGTGCCAGGCCACCATCGGGATCTTGGCCGCCTTGGCCTGCTCCATCGCCGGCTTCTGCTCGACGGCGTCGAAGCCGTTGATGATGATGCCATCGGGATTGAGCGCCAGCGCCTGGCCGAAGGCAGCGGTACGGCCGCCGATGGAGCCGGCGCCGTCAAGCGTCTTGACCGTCCACCCCAGGGCGGCAGCGGCTTCCTCGACACCCTTGGTGACGCCGAGGATGCCGCCGTTCTTCATGTCGGCGCCGAGCACGACGATGGTCTTGCCGGCAGCCCCTTTCGGTCCCGTGGTCGGTCCGTCCCACTTCTCGACCTTGCTGGCATATTTATCGACCACCGCTTTGGCGTCGGCCATCGGGTCGGCCAGCGTCGGCGAGGCGATGCCAAGCGCCAGGCAGGCAATTCCGAGCTGTAGGACTGTTCTGCGCTGCATATCGTTTCTCCCATTAAGCATTGTCGGTTGTATTTGTTGATTGGCTGGTGGCTGGTCGGCTGGTGGGCACGGATGCCGGCACCACCGCGCCGCGGCGCCGCTGCGCGTAGCCGGCAATGCCGATCGCGACGAGCAGGGTGACGCCGTTGAACAACGGCTCTACCCAGAACGACCCGCCGAACTGCTGGATGCCGGAAATCCCTACGGCCAGGATAACGACGCCGACGATCGTGCCCCAGACATTGACGCGGCCCGGCTTGATGGTGGTCGATCCGAGGAATGCGCCGACCAGGGCCGGCAGCAGGTATTCGAGGCCAACACTGGCCTGGCCGATCCTGAGCTTCGAGGCCAGCAGCACGCCGCCCAAGGCGGTGAGCGCGCCGGAGGCGACGAAGGCCCCCATGACGAATTTCTGCACCGGAATGCCGTTGAGCGCGGCCGCCTTCGGATTGGCGCCGATGGCGTAGAGGTAGCGGCCAAGCGGCATATATTCGAGCACCAGCCACATCACCAGCGCCAGCACGACCACGTAGTAGCCGGTGATCGGCAGGCCGAACAGCATGGTGCCGTTGAGGGAAAGGAAACCGTCGGGAAGCACGCCGACGACCTGGCGGCCGCCCGTGTACCACATTGCCAAAGCGTAGAGCACCGTGCCGGTGCCGAGTGTGGCGATGAAGGAATCGATGCGCGCCACCTCGACCAGCAGGCCGTTGATGAAGCCGGTGAGCACGCCGAGCAGGATGACGATGAGCACCGCGAGCGGCCAGGGCACGCCGAATGCGGTTTGCAGGCTGATGGCAAGGATGTGCCAGAGCACGATGCCGTAGCCGACGGTGAGGTCGATGCGGCCCGAAGCCATCGGAATCATCGCCGCCAGCGACAAGAGCGCGATGATCGCCTTGTCGGAAACGATCGAGCGCAAATTGAGCAGCGTCGGGAACGTCCGCGGCAGGAGCAGCGAGAAGCGCAGGATCAGGAGCAGCGTCAGGATCGGCAGGCCGTAGACCGGCAGATAGCGCGCCGCCTTCTGGCCGTAGCTCAGTCCGGCGAGCTCCGAACGGGTCGGCTCCAGCGCCGTCGATTTGATCGAGTTCATGGATCCTCCTCAGGCGGCTTCGGACACGGAAGCGGCGCTGATGAGCGCCGCCGTCGTCAAGGCATCGCCGGCGAGCTCGCGCACGATGCGATTGTGCGAGAAGACGAGCGCGCGGTGACAGATGTGGGCGACTTCCTCGAAATCGGTGGAGACGACGATCACTGCCAGCCCGGCTTCGACCGCGGCGGCGATCAGCCGATAGATCTCGGCCTTGGCGCCGACATCGACGCCCGCAGTCGGATCCTCGGCGATCAGAAGCTTACGGCCCGTCGCCAGCCAGCGGCCGACGACCACCTTCTGCTGGTTGCCGCCGGAGAGCGCCTCGATCGGCAGGTGCGGGTCATTGGGCCGCAGCCCCAGCCGTGCGCCGAGCTCCCGCGTCAGCTCGCTTTCCCGGGCCGGCTTCATGAAGGAGAAGAGCCCGCGGCCGACGGCCGAGGGGTTGAGATACATGTTCTCGCGCACCGAGAGCGACAGCGCCACGGATTCCTCGGTGCGGTCACGCGCAATCAGTCCGACACCGGCGGCAAGAGCGGCGCCGACCGAGGACAGGTCGAGGCGCTTGCCGTCGAGCCAGACCAAGCCGTCGAAAGCTTCAGTCCCAAACAGCGCACGGCCGACAGCTTCCTGCCCGGCGCCGCGCAGGCCGACCAGGCCAAGCAACTCGCCGGACCGTGCCTCGAAGCGAACCGGACCGACACTGCCGCAGGTGAGGTTTTCCACCCTGAGCCGTTCCGGCCCGTCCTGCCAATGCGACTTGGCAAACATCTGGTGCGCCGGCCGGCCGACGATGAGATCGACCAGTTCCTGCGGCGTGGTCTCGGCCACCGGCTTGACCGCGACCATGCGGCCGTCGCGCATGACGGCGACGCGGTCGGCGATGCGGAACACCTCGTCCAGCCGGTGCGAGACATAGATCATGCCGACGCCGCGCGCGCGCAGCGGCCGGAGCGCCTCGAACAGGCGCTCGACCTCGTCCGCCGGCAGGCTCGCCGTCGGCTCGTCGAGGACCAAGACGTCGGCCTCGGTGGCCAAAGCCCGGGCAATCGCCACCAGAGACTTTTCGGTGCGGGAGAGGTCCTGCACTCGCGTCGCCGGATCGAAGGCACAGCCGACCAGCGCCAGCGCGCGCTCGGCGCGGCGCTCGGTGTCTTGCC
>NZ_RZSV01000311.1:0-5351 GCF_004023205.1 Mesorhizobium sp. M1A.F.Ca.IN.020.03.2.1
ACGGTATAGCGTGTCGCGTGGCTGTCCTTTTCGCCCGCCGGAAAATCCTCGGATCGGACGATCCGCCAGATCGCGGGGTCGATCGGCGGAAAATGAGCGTCGCCATCGACCGCGGCCAGCACATGCGTGACGTGGAGACGATCGGCCAAGGGCAGGGCCTGGGCATAGATCTCGCCGCCGCCGACGACGCAGATCTCCTCGGCACCTGCCATGCAGCGGCCGCGCACCTTGGCCAGCGTGATCGCCTCGTCGAGCGAATGGGCGACTTCGGTGCCCTCGGATCGCCAGTCTCTGGCTCGCGTCACCACGATGTTGAGCCTGCCGGGCAGCGGCCGGCCGATGCCCTCATAGGTCTTGCGGCCCATGATGATCGGCTTGCCCATCGTATCGGCCTTGAAGCGTTTCAGGTCGCTGGAAAGCCGCCACGGCAGCCCGCCTTCGCGTCCGATCACGCCGTTCTCGGCAATGGCGACGTAGATCGCGATGTCCATCAGCCGCCGTTCCCGCTATTGTCCGACGGCTCGAGCAGCAAGATGCCGATATCGTGCTCCGGATAAAAATCCTTGGCCGTCATCTCGAACGTCGTCGGACCCACCTTGCGGACGTTGTCGCCGCAGAAGGAGACCAGATTCTTTGGGCTGCCCTTGTCGATGGTGAGCTTGAAATTGCCGATACTACCGGACGCCCAGTTGCCGCCGGTGGTCAGGATATATGCGATGCGGCTCTCGAAATATTTGGGATAGCCGTCGGGATTTTCCTTCGCTGCCTTGCGCACAGCGTTCTCGAACCCGCCGTCCATGCAGTAGCGGGTCTTGTAAGTGTCGTACTGCCCCTGGAACTTGCCGTCGTAATAGAAGCTGACCGATGACGTGCCGCCGACGCTCGGCTTGTAGCGGTGCGAGACATGGACTTGCTTGTTGGCCGGGAAGGTGGAGCGCCACCAATAGGTCGAGCGCAATTGCCAGAACGGCGCGTAGGCGGTTTGCATGCCCGAACCGTTGTCGGCGGTGTCTTCGATGATGATGCCGCGATCTTCCCAATCCTGGGCGACGTCCTTGGGCAGCTTTGCCAGCGCCGCCTTGGCGGCGTCGCCGAACGGATAGAGCGGCACGTCGTGCGCCTGGAGTTCCGCGGTGATGTCGATGCCCAGCGCGAACGCCTTTTGTTCGAGCTGCGGGTTGGCGTCGACGCCGTCGATCGTCACCTCGAAGCCGAGGAAATTGTCGCTCTGCGCTTCCGGGATCGCCGGCATCTCGTTCGGGTCGCCTTCGATGTCCGGCATCGGGAAGGCGACGGTCGCGCTGACGTCCTTGTCGGTATTGTTGCGGAAAACGTAGTCGACGGTCACTTTTTCCGGCGAGATGAAGAGATCCTCGCTTTCCATGGCAACCGCATCGCTGCGCGACAGGATCAGCCCGCCGGTGCCAAGCTCGGCAACGGAATCGTTGGCGAAGGCAGGTGCAACCGAGAATGCCAGCGCTGCGGTCAGGATAGTGCGTAACATGGCTCCCCTCTCGACGGCATGACCGGGATCATGCGGATGCGCTTCCATCTAGAGCAATTCCAGGAGAAGTAGCTAGAGACGTTCAACGTTTCTGCCAATCGGCGGAAGTTTTGCGTTCCCGCATGCCTGCCTGCCCCCGTCTGGACACCGGCCGCCCGATCGGGCAGGAGGACGCCTATGCGCAAGCTTCTCGTCATCGGCATCGGGGCCGGCAATCCCGACCACATGACCGTACAGGCCATCAACGGCCTGAACCGGGCCGACGTGCTGTTCGTTCCCGACAAAGGCGCCAGAAAGAACGACCTCGCGGAACTCCGCCGGCAGATCTGCGACCGCTTCGTCACAAACCCGAAGTCGCGCCGCGTCGAATTCGACGTCCCGGTTCGGGCCGAGCCGACATCGTCCTATCGCGTGACCGTCGACGACTGGCACGAGGCGATCGCCGAAATCTATGAAGGGCTGATCCGCGACGAGCTTGCCGAGGACGGCTGCGGCGCGTTCCTGATTTGGGGCGACCCCTCGCTCTACGACAGCGCGCTGCGCATACTGGAGCGCGTGCGCCTGAGGGGCAATGTCGGTTTCGAGCTCGAGGTCATTCCGGGCATCACCGCGATCCAGGCGCTTGCCGCCGTCCACGCGACCGCGCTCAACCGCATCGGCGATTCGATCCTGGTCACCACCGGCCGCCGGCTGACTGAGGAAGGCCTGCCCGCGAATGCCGGAAGCACCGTTGTCATGCTGGACGGCAAGTGCGCCTTCAACACACTGGTCGATCAAGATGTTTTCATTCAGTGGGGCGCTTATCTCGGCACGGCGGACGAGATCATCCTTTCCGGCCGCCTCGGCGATGTCGGCGCCGAAATCGAGAAGGTCCGAGAGGAAGCTCGGCGCAAAAAGGGCTGGATCATGGACACCTATTTGCTCCGCAAGCCCGGGGAGCCGGAGGAATAGGCCCCTTACAGGCCCAATCAACCGGCGTCGATCTCGGCCTGCAACGCCTGCATATGTACGGCCGCCGCTGAAGCCGCCGCGCGCTCGATCGCTCTGAAACGGCTGACGACGGCGAGACCCACGGCGGTCAATTGCGCGCCGCCGCCTTTTCGGCCGCCGGTCTGCGCCGCCACCAGCGGCTTGCCGAACACCCGGTTCATGTCCTCGACCAGGTCCCAGGCATGCTTGTAGGACATCTCCATGCCGCGCGCCGCGGCCGAAATCGAGCCGAAAGCGGCGATCTGCTCCAACAATTCGATCTTGCCCGGACCAATTCGTCCGTCAGGGTCGAGATTTATCCGCAGGCTCAGCGATGGCATCCTTTGTCCTCTGCGATCATGTCGAGATTACCCTCTCCGCCGCCACATCGCTTATTCCAAACCAACATAGCGATATTGCCCTTTCGTCAACCATCGGCCTCCACCGGCAGCCCAGCACCTGTCGTCGCGCTGTCAAAGCTCACCGTCTTGATCACCGCGAAGACCTCGCGGCCGAGCGCGAGCCGAAGGCTCTGCTTCGACTGTTTGGTGACGCGCGCCAGCACCGTTGCTCCGTTGCAGTCGATGGCGATCTCCACCGTAGGCCCGACGCCCGGCCTGACTGCGGCGATTTTGCCCGGCAGTATGTTGAGCGCGCTAAGACCCGACGGCTGTTCGGTCGCGATCATGACATCGCGGGCGCGGATGCGGAGCCGCACCAGAGCTCCCGCCGGGCGTGAAACGCGCGGCACGCGGATCTCGCCGGCCGGCGAGCCGAGCACAGTCATGCCGAAAGCCTCGTCGTGACGCAAAACCCTGGTGTCGGGCACCGCGCCGCCCTCGCCGCGCTCCTCCGCCGGCAAGAGGTCGAGCCGCTGCATGATCGCCTCGGTCGGGCCGAAAGCCGCGATCTTGCCTTGGGACAGCACCGCCACGTCGGTCGCCAGCCGCGCCACCTCGGCGACGGAATGGCTGACATAGGCGATCGGGATCTTCGTCTCATCGCGCAGCCGCTCGATATAGGGCAGGATTTCGGCCTTTCGCGCCTCGTCGAGCGAGGCGAGAGGCTCGTCCATCAAAAGCAGTTTCGGGCTGGCAAGGAGCGCGCGGCCGATCGCCACGCGCTGCTTTTCACCACCCGACAATTTCGCCGGCCGCCGGTCGAGCAGGGGACCGATGCCAAGGAGTTCGACCACCGCATCCATACTGGCGTAGCGCTCGGCAACCGGCGTGAACCAGCGGCCATAGCGCAGATTGCCGGCGACGCTCAAATGCGGGAAGAGCCGCGCATCCTGGAACACCATGCCGATCCGTCGCTTGTGCATCGGCACGAAGATGCCGGCGGCGGTGTCGACCAGCACGCGCCCGTCCACCGCGATCCGCCCTTTCCGCGGCCGGATCAGCCCGGCGATCACATTGATCAGCGTCGACTTGCCCGAGCCCGAAGGCCCAAACAGCGCCGTCAGCCGGCCGGCGCTTTCGAAACTCGCCTCGATGGCGAAATCGCCGAGACGATGACTGACGTCCACCGAGAGCGTCATTCGACGTCCATCCGCTGGCCGATCCGGCGCGCCAGAAGCTCGGAGGCCACCAGCGCCACCATCGAGATGACGATCGAAATCAGCGTCAGGCGCAGCGCTCCGGGATCGCCGCCCGGCACCTGCGTGAAGGTGTAGATCGCCGAGGGCAGCGTCTGCGTCTCGTTGGGGATGTTGGAGACGAAAGTAATGGTCGCGCCGAACTCGCCCATCGCCTTGGCGAAGGACAGGATCGCGCCGGCGATCAGGCCGGGCAGGATCAGCGGCAGCGTGATTGTGGCGAACACCCAGACCGGGTTGGCGCCGAGCGTGCCGGCGGCCGCCTCCATCTTGCGGTCGACTGCCTCGATCGACAACCGGACCGCCCGCACCATCAGTGGAAAACCCATCACCGCGCAGGCAAGTGCTGCCCCCGTCCAGCGGAAGGAAAAGACGATGCCGAAATGCTCGGCGAGGAAGGCGCCGGCCGGCCCGCGCCGGCCGAAGGTGAGCAGCAGCAGATAACCGGTCACCACCGGCGGCAGGATCAGCGGCAAATGCACCAGCCCGTTGAGCAAGGTCTTGCCCCAGAATCGCCCCCGGGCCAGGACCAGCGCGATCAGGATGCCGGGCGGCAGGCTGGCGATCATCGCCACCGTCGCCACCTTGATCGACAGCCGGACCGCATTCCATTCGTCGGGAGTGAGGTCCAGCAGCCAGCTCATATGCGGTGTTAGGTCTTTCTCAGTTGCTCGGCGCGAGCACCGTAAAACCCTGTTCCTTGAAGAGCGCGGCGGCCTTGGCCGACTCGACGCATTTCAGGAAGGCAGCCGTATCCTTGTCCTTCGAATCCGCGGTCTGGGCAATCGGATAGATGATCGGCGGGTGCGAATCCTCGGGGAAGGTGCCGACGACCTTGACGCCCTTTTCGGCATGGGCGTCGGTGGCGTAGACGATTCCGAGCGCGGCCTCGCCCGTCGATACCAGCTTGAGCGCGGCGCGGACATTCTCGGCCTGCGCGACCTTGCCTTCGACCGAGGACCACACGCCCAGCCATTCCAGCGCCGCGTTGCCATATTTGCCGGCGGGCACCGCCTTGAAATCGCCCATGGCGAGCCGACCGTCGCCGATGAGCCCGGCGAGGTCGAAGCCCTTCTCGACCTTCGCCTCGACCTTGGAATCTTGCGGCGCCACCAGCACGATCTGGTTGCCGAGCAGTTTCACTTCGGTGTCGGGCCTGGTCAGCTTCTTGTCGGAAAGATACTTCATCCAGTCGAGGTCGGCCGAGACGAAGACATCGGCTGGCGCGCCGCCCTCGATCTGCTTGGCCAGTGCCGAGCTTGCCGCATACGAAATCGTGGC
>NZ_RZSV01000312.1:0-5298 GCF_004023205.1 Mesorhizobium sp. M1A.F.Ca.IN.020.03.2.1
CCGTCCGACATCTTCGAGACGCAGCCGGCGATGGCGGCGCGTCTGCAGAATCCTGTCGACCACCTTGGTGCCCAACCCCGGCACACGCAGCAGCGCCTCCCGATCGGCGCGATTGACGTCGACCGGGAACCGGCCGCGGTTGCGCAGCGCCCAGGCAAGTTTGGGATCGATGGCAAGGTCGAGCATGCCGTCATTGCTGCCGGCCAGGATTTCAGGCTGCGAGAAGCCGTAGAAGCGCATCAGCCAGTCCGCCTGGTAAAGCCGGTGCTCGCGCATCAAGGGCGGCTTCTGCAACGGCAGCGCCGCAGACGAATCCGGGATCGGACTGAAGGCGGAATAATAGACGCGGCGCAGATGATAGCTGCCATAAAGCCGGGCGCTGGCGCGCAGGATGCCGTCGTCGGACGTTTTGTCGGCGCCGACAATCATCTGCGTCGACTGGCCGCCCGGCGCAATGCGCTCGCGTTTGCGGCTCTGCAACGTTGGTTCGGCCTTCTCTTCGATCTTGCAGCGCAGCTTGGCCATGGAAAGCCGGATCGTTTCCGGCTTCTTTTCCGGGGCCAGCTTCTTCACCCCTTCGTCGGTCGGCAGCTCGACATTGATCGACAGGCGATCGGCATAACGGCCTGCTTTTTCGATCAGTTCGGCTGACGCTTCGGGAATGGTCTTGAGGTGAATATAGCCGCCGAATTTCTCCTCGATCCTGAGCCGTCGCGCCACCTCGACCATCTCGCCCATCGTCTCGTCCGGCGAGCGGATGACGCCGGAGGACAGGAACAGACCCTCGATGTAGTTGCGGCGATAAAAATCCATGGTGAGCCGCACCACCTCGTCGACGCTGAAGCGGGTTCGCCGCACATTCGAGGAGGACCGGTTGATGCAATAGCTGCAGTCGTAAATGCAGAAATTGGTGAGCAGGATCTTCAGCAGCGAAATGCAGCGCCCGTCCGGCGCATAGGAATGGCAGATGCCCGAGCCCTCGGTCGAACCGATGCCGCCTGTTTTCAGCGAATCGCGTTTCGCCGAACCGGACGATGCGCAGGAGGCGTCGTATTTGGCGGCGTCGGACAGGATCGCCAGTTTCTCGCGGACGGAAATCACAGCCATGCGTTCATGATATGTTCCAGAAAGTCGCCTGGCTATAACTTTTGAGTGTCGCGGCGAAACGTGATCACTCCGTCTGCGAGGCCAAGTCCTCAGACCTCGTGGAGGTAGAGGTGGTAGTCGAGTTCGCTGACGGTGCGTGCGACGCGCAGATATTCCGCCTGCTTGATCGCCACGAAGGTCCGGTGCAGGTCGGGACCGAGCGCCGATTTCAGGAATTCGGAGCCACGTGCCGCCTCGATCGCGGCGCGCCAATCGGTCGGCATGGTGGAGGCTTCCGTTGTCTGCTCGTAACCGTTGCCGGTCGTTTCCGGTCCGGGGTCAAGGGCCTCGTCGAGGCCCTTGACGATGCCCGCCAGCACCGTCGCCGCCACAAGATAAGGGTTGGCGTCGACGCCGGACGGCCGGTGCTCGATACGCCGGTTCATCGCATCGCCCGCCGGCACGCGCAACGCCACGGAGCGGTTGTTGACGCCCCAGGTCGGCGCCACCGGCGCATAGGATTGCGCCACGAAACGCCGCCATGAATTGGCATGCGGCGCAAACACCAGCATCGATTCCGCCATGGTGTGGATCAGGCCGCCAAGCGCGTTGAGCAGGCTTGGCGACCATTTCTCGCCGGCAGCTTCGGAGAAGACGTTGCGGCCGGCATCGTCCTGCAGCGAGACGTGGAAATGCATGCCCGAACCGGCATAGGCCTCGATCGGCTTGGCCATGAAGCAGGCGGTGACGCCGTGCCGGCGCGCCTGCGCCCTCACCAGCCGCTTCAGCATGACCAGGTCGTCGGCCGCCCGCATCACGTCCTTGCGGTAGTTGAGCGTCAGCTCGTACTGTCCGGGCGCATATTCGGAAATCACCGTCTCGGCCGGAATGCCTTGCGCCCTGGCGGCGGCGTAGATGTCGGAAAACAGCGGCTCCATGCCGTGCAGGTGGTCGACTGAATAGACTTCCGTTTTGCCCGAGCGGCGCCCGTCGAGCACCGCGCGCGCCGCCTGCACCTTGCCGTCGGCATCGCGCTCATTGGCAAGCAGAAAAAATTCCAGTTCGAAGGCGCCGGCCGGATGCAGGCCGCGCGCCGCCAGGATCCCGACTTGCCTTGCCAGCACCAGCCGCGGATCGGAGGTCATCGGCTGGCCGTCGAGACGATACATCGCCATCAGCACCTGGCCGCGCGGCGGCTTGGTGCCGTGCAGCGGCACCAGCGTGCCTGGAACCGGCCATGCCCTGAGGTCGCCGTCGCCGGTGTCCCAGATCAGCCCGGTCTCGTGAACATCCTCACCGGTGATGTCGAGGCCGAGGATCGAGATCGGCATATGCCTTCCGCCCTCGAAAATGCTCATCAGCTCGTGCCGGCGCACGATCTTGCCGCGGCCGATGCCGTTGGCGTCGGTGAGCACGATGTCGAAGGCCTCGATGTCGGGATGGGCGGCGAGAAACGCTTTCGCCTCGGCCGGCGTCGAGCCCGAAGGGGAGGTCACAACTGTGCTCGGATTGTCCATAGCCGCTTGTCTCATGCCGTAAGCCTGGCGGCAACCGCGGCGAAAGCCGCGATCAGGCGGCTTACCTGCGCCGCGGTCGTCGCCGGCGAGATCAGCATCATATTGTGGAACGGCGCGATCAGCACGCCGCGATTGACCAGCGCGACATGGACGGCGGCTTCGAGTTCCGGCGCATGTGCCTTCTCCGCCTCGCCGCCGTTCTTGAGCGGCCCGGGCGTGCAGATGAACTCGACGCGGGCGCCGACGCGCGCGACATGCCAAGGCAGCTTGTTTCGCTCGATGACGGCGGAGAGCCCCGCGTCGAGGCGGCGCGCCAGCCGGTCCATATGCGCATAGGCCTCCTCGGTCATTACCTCTTCGAGCGTCGCCCGCATCGCCGCGAATTGCAGCGGGTTGGCCGACAGCGTGGTGCCCATGCCGGAATAGCCGGGTTCCTTGCTGCGATTGTAGGTGCTGTAGCGCGTCGCGACCTCCTCGCTCATGCCCCAGATGCTGGCCGGCACGCCTCCGGCCACCGGCTTGCCGAGCACGAACAGGTCCGGCTCCAGCCCGTGCTTTCGCGTGTAACCGCCGGGCCCGGTTGAAATGGTGTGCGTCTCGTCGATCAAAAGCAGCGTGCCGGCGGCGCGGGTGAGGCGCCGCAGCGCGTCGTGGAAGCCGGGTTCCGGCAGCACCATGCAGGAATTGGTCAGCACCGGTTCGGTGATCACGCAGGCGATATCGCGGTCGCCAAGTGCCGTTTCCAATGCTGCAATATCGTTGAATTCGATAACCTTGGTTGCCCGTGTGAGATCGCGGAACTCGCCTGCCAGCCCAGGCCGGTTGACCGGCTTGCCGTCGATCAGTCGCACCATCGTCTCGTCGACCGAGCCGTGATAGCAGCCGTTGAAGACCAGGATCTTTTCGCGCCCCGTCACCGCGCGGGCGACCCGCAAGGCGAAGCGGTTGGCATCGGTGGCGGTGGTGGCGATCTGCCAATAGGGCAGGCCGAAGCGCTGCTGCAAGAGCGGACCGATCGCCAGCGCATCCTCGCTGGGCAGCATATAGGTCAGGCCGCGTGCTGCCTGCCGGCGGATGGCGCGGGCGACCGGCGGCGGCGAATGGCCGAGCATCGAGCCGGTGTCGCCCAGGCAGAAATCGTCGAGCTTGTTGCCGTCGACATCGGTAATCGTGGCACCCTTGGCGCTGTCGACCAGGATCGCAAATGGCGTCGGCCAGTCGGTCATCCAATGCATCGGCACGCCGCCGAGGAAGCCGGCCATGCCGTTGCCAACCTTGGCCTCGGACTTCGGCCGCGCCTTGCGGAAGGCGGCCGCCTCGGCCTCGCGCAGCTCGGCTATGCGGGCGGCGGCGATGCCGCCGATGGAAGTCCGGTCGATTGAATGCATGAAGCCCCTCTTTCTCGCGCGGCACTCTGCCAACCGGTCGGCAAAACCGCAATTGGCCGCGCAGGGGGCGGGCGTTGGCTCAGGCAGTAGGGATTAAGGGATGAAGAGATTAAGGGAGTAGGGCATTGGGAAGACAGCGGAGGAAGGCTTTCCTTTCCCTATTCCATTGGCGCCCTATTCCCCTAATCCCTTACGCCGTGATGTCGATCACGCCGCAATCGCCGGCCGCGCTGCCGAAGACGATGCGGCGCTCTTCCTTGTCCCACATCATCGAGGTGATGGCGCCTTTGCCGGGACGACGCAGCAGCACTTCCTTGGCGTCGGCGAAGCGGGCCGCGATCACCATGCCGTCCTCATAGCCGATCGCGGTGACCTCCTGGCTGGGATGGCAGGCAACGCACGTCACCATGGTATTGCCGCGCGTGCCGAGCTCCAGCGGCGCCTTGCCCATCGGCCCGTCCTTGCTGGCGAAAGGCCACACGATCGCCGCCGGCGCGCCGGAGCTCGCCAGCCATTTGCCCTTCACGCTCCAGGACAGGCTTTTGACCTTGCCCGGATAGCCGCTCATGCGCATGTGCTTGCCGTCGGCCAGCTTCCAGCCATGCAGCGCGTTTTCCTGCATGGTGGTAATCAGGAAAGCGCCGTCCGGCGAAAAGCTGATCCCGGTATGGGCGCCGGCCCATTCGAGCTCGACCGGCTTGCCCTCCGCCGCAGGAAAATGCAGCGTCGCGCCGTTGTAGCGGGCAACGCCGAAGCGCATGCCCTTGGGCGAGAAGGCGAGCCCTTCCACCGAGCGCGGATGGGCGAATTCCTTGATCTTGCCGTCGGCGAAACGGACGAACGCCGTCTTGCCCGAGGCATAGGCGACCGCACCCTGAGGGCCCGCCGCAACGCTGGTGATCCATTTTCTGCAGGCGCTGGCAAGTTCGCTCGCCTCGCCGCCGGCCTTGACCTCAAACACCTTGCCGTCCTCGCCGCCGGTGATCAGGCGGTCGTTCGCCGCATCGTGGAAGGCGGCGAGCAGCCCGTCATTCGCCTGTACGGTCTTGTGCCCATTGTCGAGCCGATGGATCGCGCCGTCGGCCAAAGCGAAATGCGGCACGTCGCCGAGGAAGACGGCGGCGACGCAATGGCCTTCGAGATCAAGCGGGGCGACTGTCGGCATGGGGATGGTCCATTCGATTTCACCAGCCGGCGCGGCTAGGTGTGACTCCCCCTTCTCCCCTTGTGGGAGAAGGTGGATTGGCGCGTAGCGCCAAGACGGTTGAGGGGTGTTCGACGGAGTGCCGTCATCGCCAAGCTGGAAC
>NZ_RZSV01000313.1:0-5288 GCF_004023205.1 Mesorhizobium sp. M1A.F.Ca.IN.020.03.2.1
GCCGCCATCCCGCGCAAAACCATACTGGAAAGGTTCCGCAAGATGATCGCCGACGGCGTGCCGATCGTCGGCGGCGGTGCCGGTACCGGCCTGTCGGCCAAGGCCGAGGAAGCGGGCGGCATCGATCTCATCATCATCTACAATTCCGGCCGTTACCGCATGGCCGGGCGCGGCTCGGCCGCCGGCCTGCTCGCCTATGGCAATGCCAACGAGATCGTCAAGGAAATGGCCTATGAGGTGCTGCCGGTGGTAAAGAAGACGCCGGTGCTGGCCGGCGTCAACGGCACCGACCCCTTCGTCATCATGCCGCTGTTTCTCGCCGAACTGAAGAGGATGGGCTTTTCCGGCGTGCAGAATTTTCCGACCGTCGGCCTCTTCGACGGCACCATGCGGCAGAGTTTCGAGGAGACCGGCATGGGTTTTGGCCTCGAGGTCGACATGATCGCCGAGGCGCACAAGCTCGACCTGCTCACCACGCCTTACGTCTTCAACCCCGACGAGGCGCGCGCCATGACCAAGGCGGGCGCCGACGTGGTCGTAGCCCATATGGGCGTGACCACAGGCGGCTCGATCGGCGCGACCTCGGCGAAGTCGCTGGATGCCTGCGTCGAGGAGATCGATGCCATTGCCGATGCCGCGCGCTCGGTGCGCAAGGACGTCATCCTGCTTTGCCATGGCGGGCCGATCTCCATGCCGGATGACGCGCGCTACATCCTCGAGCGCTGCGAAGGACTGCACGGCTTCTACGGCGCAAGCTCGATGGAACGGCTGCCGGCCGAGGCGGCGATCACCAGGCAGACGGCGGATTTCAAGGCAGCGGCAATCGGCAAAGCGAAAATGCCATCAACTAGCCAGGGATGAGGCAATGGCCGACAAGAGCAAGGTGTTCGTTTATCCGAAGGAGGTCAGCGCCTTCGGCTTCGACTGGGGCAAGCTGGCGCTCACGGTCGCGCCGGAAGTGAACGGCGCGGAGCGCTTCTCCGGCGGCGTCGTCGACCTGCCGCCCGGCAAGGGGCACACCCGCCACAACCACCCAGGCGCGGAGGAGATCATCTTCGTGATTTCCGGCCATGGCGAACAGATGGTAGAGGACGAGAAGGGCAATCCGGTGGTCGCCAAGGTCGGTCCCGGCTGCACCATCTATGTGCCGGAAAGCCGCTTCCACTCGACGCTCAACACGGGCGATCAGCCGATGCAGCTTTTCGTCGTCTATTCGCCGGCCGGCCCGGAGCTGGCGCTGCGTGATCTACCAGATTTCAAGCTGCTGCCGCGAGAGGCAAACAATTGATGGCAAATCGCTTGCGGGCATTATTCGCCTCACCGGTTTGCTTCGCAATCACCTCTCGAGGTATGTACGGGGGCCCAGCGAACAGGTGTGCGGAGACATCGCGAACAGTCTCGTGCGAGTTGCCGCGAATAGCACCTCCAGGCTAAGCCCAGAATGCATCCCAGGCGTAGAGGTCGTAGAAGTGTTCCCGGCCATCGACTACCTTGCCAGCCCTGATGTCGAAGACGATGCAACAGAGCACATCAAGCTGTTTGCCGTTGCGTTCCCCGGTATTGCGATGGACGCCGACCACACGTCCGTCCTCACTTTCGATGACATGCAGAAGATTCGCCCTGAAGGTGCCAAGGGTTTGCCCGCCATAACGGCCGAACTGGGCAAAAGTCGCCTCACGGCCTTTGTAGTCGCCGGCGATCGGATTCCTTCCCGGGCTGTGCCACGTGCATTTCTCGTCGATGATTTGCGCAAGCGTGTCCATGTCTCCGGAGTTGAAGGCGGCGTAACCCCGCCGAATGAGCTCGGAGTTCTGATTTCTTGATGTTACGTCTGCCATAACTTCCTCCTGCTACCGGCCCGACGTAATCGGTCTGGTAGGAGGCGCCGGGCCACAACTCAAGTCAGCAAGATACACCCAGGACGGCGGGCGCGCACGACGAAGCTTGTTTCCCATCAATCCGCAGAAGCCGCCCCGAGGTTTGAACTCGGTCATTCGGAGTGATTGGTTTCCCGAGCGCGCTCTAGGCGACCCCGCCCCTGTTCCACCCACGCCCGCGATCGCCGAACATCGCATAGCCTGTGTCGGTCACCGCCACGGTATCCTCGAGCTTGATGAAGCCGCGCGTCGGGTGGAGCATGGTGGTCTCGACCGAAAGCACCATGTTCTTTTCCAGCGGCTTGGCCGCATAGGTGCCTTCATAGGTGACCGGATGGTTGGTCATCAAAAACGGCGCTTCATGCGTGATCAGCCCCATGCCGTGGGCGAAGAAATCCGTATAGGCCGCGACCTTGGAAGCCTTCAGCACGCTCTCGGCATGCGCGATCATGTCGCCGCCGAGCGTGCCGGCTTTGACCTTGGAGAACGCGGCCTGCTGCACCGACTCGATTTCGGACAGCAGATCCTCGAGCTCGGCATCCGGCTCGCCAAGAATACCCATGCGGCAGAGGTCGCCGATATAGCCGTGATAGTTGCCGCCGGAATCGATCGACAGCACCTCGCCCTGCTTCCACGCCTGGCTCGACGCAGCACGGTTGTGGCTGGCACCCAGTGTCAGCAGACAATATTCGAAATGCGCGCCGCGATTGGTCTCCTCGCGCCGTAACTGCTCGATGATGTCGGTCTTGGTCGTGCCCTCGCGCGCCCAGGCGATCGTCGCCAGCATCGAATCGGTGATTAGTTCCGAGGCGGTGCGCAGCTTCTCCAGTTCGGCCTCGGTCTTGATGGCGCGCATGCGCTCCAACATGCCGGTGGCATCGATCAGCTTCGCGTCCGGCAGTGCCTTGCGGATCAGCGAGTAAGCGTCCGACGGCAGGAAAGCAGGCTCGATGCCTATGCGAGCAGCTTGCTTGCCGATCTTCTGCAGATGCTCGACGGCAAGGTTGGCGGCGTCGAGCGTGCCCCAGCAGGCCGCATGCAATGTCGGTGTCCAGAACGGATGGTTCTCGTGCTCGCCGCCTTCCATCTTGTTGCCGATATAGGCCGCATGCTCCGGCCCGCCTTTTTCATAAAGGACGATCGGCAGGTAGCGGCTATGGCCGATGGCGTCCATCGCCGCGAAAAAGATGAACTTGTAGCCGCCGAGCAGATATTGCGTGTTGTGCTTGGAGGTGGCGAAAAGCACATCGATGCCGGCCTCCTCCATCAGCCGGTCCACCCGAGCCTGGTCGAACGGGATGCCGCTGGCCTCGGTTTTGCCCGGAGCGATGTTCATCTTTCCCTCCCTGATTTCCTCGGCCGCTCAAGCAGTCAAACATGATGAAACTGCCGTTTGCGGCCAAATCTGCACCATCTTGACCGTTTTGGTCCAGCCAGAATTGACAGCATCCGGCTGACCCCGCCCTCTCCTACTTGGCTTGAGGCCGCGTACGGCTTAGTCTGGTCCTACCAGATAGCCGCGACCGCAGCCCGAATATAACTGGTCCAGCGGACGAAAATTTCAGAGCCAAGCCAGCATGCGCCAAATCCGTCTCTGGCGAAACCTTTGCCAAGGGCCATAATCCCGCTGATTTTGAGGTTGCCCGCGCCGGTCGCGGGTGAAGAGGGGAGCTTGAGGATGTCCGGATTGCCGATTTCACGCCGCGGCCTGCTGGCCGGCTCGGCACTGCTTCTGGCCTCGACCGCCTTGCCGGCCATCGGCCGGGCGCAGACGCCGAAGAAGGGTGGCAGGTTGATCGTGGCCGCCGACTCCGAGCCGCGCAACCTCAATCCGGCTATTGTCGCTTCCAACGGCGTCTTCTTCATCTCCAGCAAGGTGGTCGAGACGCTGGCTGAGGCCTCCTTCGACGGCAAGGACGGGCTTCAGCCGCGCCTTGCGCTTTCCTGGGAAGGCTCGGCCGACGGCCGGTCGGTGACCTTCAAGTTGCGCGACGGCGTCAAATGGCATGACGGCAAGCCCTTCACCTCCGCCGACGTCGCCTTCTCCGCGCTGCAGGTCTGGAAGCCTCTGCAGAATCTCGGCCGCACGGTGTTCAAGGACCTTGAAGCCGTCGACACGCCCGACAAGCTGACGGCCGTGTTCAAATTCGCCAAGCCGACGCCGTTCCAGCTGATCCGCAACGCGCTGCCGGCATTGAGCAGCGTCGTGCCGAAGCACGTCTATGAGGTGGGCAAGATCGAGGACAACCCGGCCAACAACGCTCCTGTCGGCACCGGCCCGTTCAAATTCGCCGAATACAAGGCCGGCCAGTACTATCGGCTTGCGCGGAACGATGCCTATTGGGACAAGGACGAGCCCTATCTCGACGAGATCGTCTACCAGGTGCTGCCCGACCGAACCTCTGCGGCTGCGGCGCTCGAGGCGGAAGAAATCCAGCTCGCCGCCTTCTCCGCCGTGCCGCTCGCCGACCTCGACCGCATCTCAAAGGTGCCGGGCCTGAAGGTCATCACCAAGGGCTATGAGGGGCTGACCTACCAGCTCGTCGTCGAGATCAACCATCGCCGCAAGGAACTGGCGGACCTGAAAGTGCGGCAGGCGATCGCGCATGCCATCGACAAGGATTTCGTCGTCAAGACAATTTTCCTCGGCTACGCCGCGACCGCAACCGGTCCGGTGCCGAAGAACGATCCGCAATTCTACACTGCCGACGTCCCGATCTACCCCTTCGACGTCGCCAAGGCCAACGAGCTGCTCGACGAGGCCGGCTACAAACGGGCCGACGACGGCAAGCGCTTTGCACTGAAGCTGCTGCCGGCGCCGTACTTCAATGAGACCAAGCAGTTCGGCGATTACCTGCGCCAGGCGCTGGCCGTAATCGGCATCGACGCCCAAATCGTCAACAACGACTCGGCCGCCCATATGAAGGCGGTCTATACCGACCACGCCTTCGACCTCGCCGTCGGCCCGCCGGTGTTCCGCGGCGACCCGGCGATCTCGACCACCATCCTGGTGCAGAGCGGCATCCCCGACGGCGTGCCCTTCTCCAACCAGGGCGGCTACAAGAACGCCGACCTGGATGCGCTGATCGCCAAAGCGTCAGAGACGCTCGACACATCCGCCCGCACCGAGCTCTACAAGGAATTCCAGAAAATGGTGGCGGCCGACCTGCCGCTGATCAACGTCGCCGAGTGGAGCTTCATTTCCGTCGCCCGCGACACTGTCGGCAACATCGCCAACAACCCGCGCTGGGCGGTATCGAACTGGGCGGACACCTTTTTGGCGGGTTGATCCGCACTTGCGGATTGCCTGCCTGGGTGCTGAGCTTTGAGAATGAGAGTTCCGTCGCGCCCCCCTCTGTCCTGCCGGACGCGGCATCCAAGGGTTGGCCCTGATATGGCGTCGCCATGACC
>NZ_RZSV01000314.1:0-5287 GCF_004023205.1 Mesorhizobium sp. M1A.F.Ca.IN.020.03.2.1
GCCAATATCTGCTCGGCCCCGACAAGTCTCTGGCGACGGCGCCGGTCACCGGCTTCAACCTTGGAGTTGCGCTCGGCGCCCTGCCGGCGGCCGCCATCATCCGCCGGCTCGGCCATCGCGGCGGCTTCATGACCGGCACCATCGTCACCGCCCTCGGCGGGCTGATCGCGACGCTCGCGCTCTTTCAGGCGAGCTTCTGGCTGTTCGCCTTTGGCCTAGGCGTGATCGGTGTCGGCGGCGCCTTCGTGCAGCAGTTCCGCTTCGCCGCCGCCGACAACGCGCCGCCGCAATTCAAGGCGCGCGCCATCTCCTTCGTGCTGGCTGGCGGCATCGTCACCGCCATCCTCGGGCCTCAGATCGTCATCTACACCGGCGACCTTCTGGCCCCGGTGATGTTTGCCGGATCCTTCGCCTCCATCCTGGTGCTGGCCGCCATAGGCGCGATTATCCTTTCCTTCCTGCATACGTCCAGGCGGACGAGCAGCGCCGCCGAAGCCGTCGCAAGCGACGCACGTCCGCTGGTCGAGATCGCCACCCAACCCCGTTTCGTCGCGGCGCTGTTCTGCGCCGTAGGCAGCTATGCGCTGATGAGCTTCGTCATGACCGGCGCGCCGCTCGCCATGGTCGGCTGCGGTCTTTCGACCGACGATGCCACGCTTGGCATCTCCTGGCACGTTATGGCGATGTTCGGGCCGAGCTTCTTCACCGGTTCGCTGATCCACCGCTTCGGCGCCGAGCGCATCGTCGCCATTGGGTTGGTGCTGCTCATCGCCTGCGCAGTGGTGGCGCTCTCAGGCCTTGCGCTATGGCAGTTCTGGACCGCGCTGATCCTGCTCGGCCTCGGCTGGAATTTCGGTTTCATCGGCGCGACCGCCATGGTCGCCGCGAGCTACCATCCATCCGAAAAAGGCAAGGTGCAGGGCTTCCACGACTTCGTCCTGTTCGGCTCCGTCGCCTTCGCCTCGCTGATGTCGGGCGCGGTCTACAATGCCTGGGGCTGGACCATGCTGAACTGGATCGTGTTCCCGGTCGTTGTGCTCTGCTTCCTGGCGCTCGGCACCCTGAAGCTGCCGGGCTTGCGCCGCGCCGACTGACATTGCGCCGTTTGCCGGCGCGCAATCGATCTAAATGCACGGCGGCCCCTGCCGGTGAGTCGCGGCGTTCGTCTTTCCGGCGAAAGCCGGGCAAAAACCGAACAATATCTTGACGTTCCCAGCCCTGTTTCGCATACACCTTAGTCAAGGGGTGGATTCCGTGTGCGGCGTTCATCTCCGTCCCAACGGCCCAGGGAGGGGTTCTTCTGGGCCATCAATCGAGGAAAATTCGGCAATGACCATCATTACCGCCGTCATCGCCTGCGGCTTGCTGTCAGTCCTGTACGCCATCTGGGCGACACGATCGGTCCTGGCGTCCGATCAGGGCAACCAGCGCATGCAGGAAATCTCCGCCGCCATTCGCGAAGGTGCTCAAGCCTATCTGGCGCGCCAGTACACCACCATCGCCGTCGTCGGCATCGTCGTGCTTCTTCTCGCCTGGTGGCTGCTCTCCATCACCTCCGCGATCGGCTTCCTGATCGGCGCCGTGCTTTCGGGCGCTGCCGGCTTCATCGGCATGCATGTCTCGGTGCGTGCCAATGTCCGCACCGCGCAGGCCGCTTCCAACAGCCTGGCCGCCGGCCTTGACATCGCCTTCAAGTCGGGCGCCATCACCGGCCTGCTGGTGGCGGGCCTGGCGCTGCTCGGCGTCTCCATCTATTACCTCATCCTGACCGGCCCAATGGGCCTGCAGCCAAACGACCGCATCGTCATCGACGCGCTGGTCTCGCTCGGCTTCGGGGCCTCGCTGATCTCGATCTTCGCCCGTCTCGGCGGCGGCATCTTCACCAAGGGCGCCGACGTCGGCGGCGACCTCGTCGGCAAGGTGGAAGCCGGCATTCCGGAGGACGATCCGCGCAACCCGGCCACCATCGCCGACAATGTCGGCGACAATGTCGGCGACTGCGCCGGCATGGCCGCCGACCTGTTCGAGACCTATGCGGTGACGGTCGTCGCCACCATGGTTCTGGCCGCAATCTTCTTCGGCGGCACTGCAGTGCTGGGCGCCGCCATGCTCTATCCGCTCGCCATTTGCGGCGCCTGCATCCTGACCTCGATCGTCGGCACCTTCTTCGTCAAGCTCGGCTCCAACGGCTCGATCATGGGCGCCCTCTACAAGGGGCTGATCGTCACCGGCCTGCTGTCGATCGTCGGCCTGGCCGTCGCTACTTCGGCCACTCTCGGTTGGGGAGAGGTCGGCACCGTCGCCGGCATCGTCATCACCGGCAAGAACCTGTTCATCTGCGGCCTGATCGGTCTTCTGGTGACCGGCCTCATCGTGGTGATCACCGAATACTACACCGGCACCAACAAGCGCCCGGTGAATTCGATCGCCCAGGCCTCGGTGACCGGCCACGGCACCAACGTCATCCAGGGCCTCGCGGTCTCCTTGGAATCGACGGCGCTGCCGGCCATCGTCATCGTCGGCGGCATCATCGCCACCTACCAGCTTGGCGGCCTGTTCGGAACTGCGATCGCCGTCACCACCATGCTCGGTCTCGCCGGCATGATCGTGGCGCTCGACGCCTTCGGCCCGGTCACCGACAATGCCGGCGGCATCGCCGAAATGTCGGGCCTGCCCAAGGAAGTGCGCCACTCCACCGACGCGCTCGACGCGGTCGGCAACACCACCAAGGCCGTGACCAAGGGCTATGCCATCGGCTCCGCCGGCCTCGGCGCGCTGGTGTTGTTCGCCGCCTATTCGAACGACCTCAGGTTCTTTGCCGCCAATGGCGACAAGTACCCGTACTTCCAGGGCATGGGCGAGATCTCCTTCGACCTTTCCAACCCGTATGTCGTTGCCGGCCTGATCTTTGGCGGCCTCATTCCGTATCTGTTCGGCGGCATCGCCATGACCGCCGTCGGCCGCGCGGCGGGCTCGATCGTCGAGGAAGTGCGCAAGCAGTTCCGCGAGGACAAGGGCATCATGGCCGGGACCTCGAAACCGAACTACGCGCGCGCCGTCGACCTGCTGACCCGGGCAGCGATCCGGGAAATGATCATCCCGTCGCTGCTGCCCGTGCTGGCGCCGCTCGTCGTCTATTTCGGCGTGCTCCTGATCTCGGGCTCGAAGGCCTCGGCCTTCGCGGCCCTTGGCGCCTCGCTGCTCGGCGTCATCGTCAACGGCCTCTTCGTCGCCGTCTCGATGACCTCCGGCGGCGGCGCCTGGGACAACGCCAAGAAGTCGTTCGAGGACGGCTTTACCGACAAGAATGGCGTCAAGCACCTGAAGGGCTCCGAGGCGCATAAGGCCTCGGTCACCGGCGACACCGTCGGCGATCCCTACAAGGACACCGCCGGCCCGGCGGTCAATCCGGCGATCAAGATCACCAATATCGTGGCGCTGCTGCTCCTGGCCGTGCTCGCGCACGGCTGAGCCACATTCTTTCTGCACCAAGTGACCCGCGGGAGCGATCCCGCGGGTTTTGTTTACGGCCAAGCCGTTTCGGCGAAACAAAAAACCCGCCGAAGCGGATTCGGCGGGTCTTGGTCCGTGGACGTCGCTGACAGCGAACTCAGGGCGTGCCGCCGCCCGGGATCCCGGGCGCCAGCTTGCTGGCGCCGTTGATGATCTGGCTGAGGAAGTTCTGGTCCTTGCCGCCCGTCGGCGTCGTCCTCGAGATGAAGTCGAAGACCTTGCCGTCCTTCAGGCCGTAATTGGCGATCTGGGTGACGCGGCCGTCGGCGCCGAAATAGACCGCCAGCACGTGCTGGTCGACGATGCGCGGGTTGTCGAAGGCGACGTAGCGCTTGCGCGTCTGCGAGATATAATAGAACGCCTCGTTGTCGAAGGTCGCCGTCGTCGACGGCGTGCCCAGCGCAAGAAGAACCTGCTCGCGACTCGATCCGACCGGCACCGAGTCGATCGCCGCCTGGTCGATGACGTAGCCTTTCGTCAGCGTCTCGCTCGGACGCAGATCACCGAACATCTTGGACGAATTGCAGGCGGAAAGCGCGGATACCGCCACCAGCAGAGTGGCCACGCCCGCCCGCACAGGCATGAAAAACGACTTGAATTTCAGCGCACCCAACAACAATTCTCCATCACATCCCCGCAGCTTGCGCTGGGCCGCAAAACCGGTAAACCAGCTTGCATGCCGATGCAACAAGGCCAAATCAAACAAAAGGTCCCCGGGAGACCACCCTCAATGTTCCAGCGCCTTTTTGGTCGCGAACGTCACGCCAACCGCGCCATCACCGAGGCGCTCTACGCACAAATCGTGGCGGCGGCGCGGCAAACGGTGTTTTATTCCGACTGGAATGTGCCGGATACGCCGCTCGGCCGCTTCGAGATGCTGTCGCTCCATATGTACCTGATCCAGCACCGGCTGCGCGGCGAGGGCGGAGCCGCGGCCGAGATCGCTCAGGTGCTGATCGACGAGTTCTTCCTCGATGTCGACCATTCGCTGAGGGAACTCGGCATCAGCGATGTCGGCGTGCCGAAGCGCATGAAGAAGCTGGCAAAGATGTTCTATGGCCGCACTGCGGCCTACGACGAAGCCTTGCGGGACGACGACGGCGCGGCGCTTGCCGTGGCGCTCGCCCGCAATGTCAGGCCCGATGCCGGCGAATGGCCCGAGGCGTCGCTGCTGGCGAATTATGTTAGCGCGGCGACCGGGCAGCTTGCCGCTCAGCCGACCGAATCGATCATGGCTGGCGCCGTCGCGTTCCCGGCCGCCGGAGCCAGCTGAAGGAGGCGAGAATGAAGCACGCCGAACCGCAGAGCCCCGTATCCTTTGTGGCCAATGTCGCCCGCCTGCCGCAAAAGGGTTTGCCGGTTGCAATCGAGGCCGACGAAAGGCAGCGCACTGCGCTTGCCGCCGAACATGACCTGCTTTCCGTCGAGAGCTATCGCGCCGAGCTCTTGGTGGCGTCCTGGAAACGCAACGGCGTCAAGGTCAGCGGCCGCGTCGAGGCCGACATCACCCAGGCCTGCATCGTCACACTCGATCCGGTCGCGGCTCACATCGACGAGCCCGTCGAGGCGCTGTTCTTGCCGGAGCAGTCGAAACTCGGACGCGAAGGCTTCGACGCCGGCGGCGAGATCGTCCTCGACGCCGACGGGCCCGACAGCCCGGAAACTTTTTCCGGCGACACCATCGATGTCGGGGCGCTCGCCGAGCAGTTTTTCGGCCTGGCGATCGACCCTTATCCGCGCAAGCCCGGCGCCTCGCTCGAGGGCGCGGGTGACG